>JAAYWY010000040.1 GCA_012516165.1 Bacillota bacterium | reverse complement strand
GGGAGAATTCTAAGCCATGTTATGATTTACGAGTTACCTAGCTATAACCGCCTCTTTTTCCTTACCGATGGTGGTATGAATATGTTTCCCGATCTAAAACAAAAGGCTGATATTGTGACCAATGCTGTGGAAGTAGCCCAGGCATTAGGTATTGCTGAGCCTAAAGTGGCGGCTTTGGCAGCAGTGGAAGTGGTCAATCCCGATATGCCTGCTACGTTGGATGCAGCTGCTTTGGTCCAGATGGGGGCCAGGGGACAGATTAAAGGTTGTATCATCGATGGTCCGTTGGCGCTAGACAACGCTATCAGCGCTGAAGCGGCAGCTCACAAGGGGATTACAAGTCCCGTGGCCGGTCAAGCCGATATTTTACTAGTGCCTACTATTGAGGCTGGTAATTTACTAGGGAAAGCCATGACCTATTTTGGCCATGGAAAATCGGCCGGTATTGTTGTGGGGACCAAGGCTCCGGTGGTGCTGGTATCCAGGGCCGATCCACATGAGACAAAGCTGCAGTCCATAGCTTTAGGTGTAGTGGCTGCTGCTGGTGCTAAAAGATAATAACAAAGCATTGAATAGATTGTTTTGCCAATTAAGAGGAATATGGAATCGGTAGTCGAATTTATTATATAGAAGAATGGTAGGACGGTGGCAGCAGGTCATTTGGCCAAAAGGGGGAGAGAAATGTGAAATTGTTCCTTTCCGGGGACGAGGCCATTGCCCGTGGTGCCTATGAGTATGGAGCCACGTTTGCAGCGGCATATCCGGGCACGCCTAGTACGGAAGTGGTGGAAAACCTAATTCCGTACAAAGAAATTTATGCTGAGTGGTCCACCAATGAAAAAGTGGCTCTCGAAGTGGGCCTAGGTGCATCTTTGGCTGGAGCCCGTGTGATTGTAGCTATGAAACACGTAGGCGTGAACGTAGCTGCAGATCCCCTATTTACTGCCGCCTACACCGGAGTAAATGGGGGCCTGATTCTGGTTTCGGCCGATGATCCTTCCATGCACAGCTCCCAAAATGAGCAAGACAACCGCAACGTTGCTCCCTTCGCTAAGATCCCCATGTTGGAGCCCAGCGATAGCCAGGAAGCCAAAGACCTGGTGGGTGTGGGCTTTAAGATTAGCGAAGAAATGGACACGCCGGTGCTCATGCGGATAACAACCCGTATTGCGCATGGCAAAGGGTTAGTGGAATGTGGTCAGCGGCAAGAGGTACCGTTACGCGAATACAAGAAACAATCGGCTAAGTATTGCATGGTACCGGCTTTTGCTCGTCCGAGACGTGAGGCTGTGGAGGAAAGAACAGCACGCCTCAAAGAGTTTAGCGAAACATTCCCTTATAATCGTATTGAATGGGGACCAAAGGATGTTGGCATCATAACTTCCGGTATTAGCTATCAGTATGCTAAGGAAGTCTTTGGCGCCTCTGTTTCCTACCTAAAGCTAACCTTAACATGGCCCTTACCGGAAAAACTCATCCGCGAGTTTGCTTCCCAGGTAAAGAAAGTCTATGTGATCGAAGAACTAGATCCCTATCTAGAAACCCAAATTAAAGCGCTAGGGATAGATGTTATTGGCAAGGATGTAATTCCCAATATGTTCGAGTTGTCAGCAGAAATCCTGCGCGAACGTATTCTCGGCGAAGAGCCGGCCAAGGACAATGCGCTGGATGTGGCTATCCCGCCGCGGCCGCCAGTTTTGTGCGCCGGTTGCCCTCACCGTCCCGTATTTTATACCTTGAAGAAAATGAAAGTTCCTGTTATGGGCGATATCGGTTGTTACGGTCTTGGTGTAATGCCGCCGCTGGAGGCAGTGGATACCACCGTTTGTATGGGAGCTAGCATCGGCATGGCCCACGGCTTCCAAAAGGCCAATGCCTGGGTAGGCCAGGATAAGAAAGCGGTAGGAGTGCTGGGCGATTCCACTTTCTTCCATTCAGGTATGACTGGCTTGGCGGATATGGTCTTTAACAAAGGTGCCGGGGTGGTAGTAGTCCTGGATAACCGTACTACAGCCATGACTGGCCATCAGCCGCATCCAGGCACAGGCATTACTGCCAAAGGAGAGGTGAGCGAGCCCATCCAGATAGAAGACGTGGCTCGCAGTATGGGCATAACCGATGTGGCTGTAGTAGACTCCTACGATTTGGCAGCAGTGGAAAATGCTATTCGTCATGCTCTGGATTTCAATGGACCATCGGTGGTTATTTGCAAACGGGCTTGCGCTCTCTTGAAGGGGTTGCCCAAAATGCCACCACTTACCATTGATCAAGACAAATGTACCAAGTGCCATACCTGCCTCAGAACAGGCTGCCCGGCTTTGGTGCACCATCCCGATAAAAGCGTGACGATAGATCCTAACGCTTGCACCGGTTGTACCGTGTGCGCCCAGGTTTGCCGCTTCGATGCCATCGGCAAAGTAGGGGGTGAGGTCCGTGGCTAATAAGGTGACCAACGTACTATTGGTGGGCGTAGGTGGTCAAGGCACAATCCTAGCAGCCCGGATTTTGTCTGGAGTCCTTCAGGAAGCTGGCTATGACGTTAAAATGTCAGAGGTTCATGGAATGTCCCAGCGCGGGGGCAGTGTGGTTACTTTTGTTCGCTATGGCGAGAAAGTGTATTCACCCCTAGTGGAAAAAGGTACAGCCGATCTGATTTTGTCTTTTGAAAAGCTCGAAGCGCTGCGCTGGCTACCGTATCTAAAACCAGAAGGCACCATGGTGGTTAACGATTTGGCTTTGCTTCCGGCTCCAGTTTTGCTGGGCAAGGCTGAGTATCCGTATAATGCCCTGGATGTTTTACGGGAAAAAGCGAAAAAACTTATTACCCTCGATGCTGCCAAGATAGCTGAGGAAAAAGTGGGTAATATCCGAACCCAAAACGTAGTTCTGCTTGGGGCCTTAGCCAATAACATGGATATCCCAACAGAAACTTGGGAAAAAGTGGTGCGCGAGAGCGTGCCACCCAAAACAGTGGACGTTAATCTCAAAGCTTTTGCTGCTGGCCGACAATACCAATAGCGAGTTTATAGGGCGACCTTCGGCGGTCGCCCATCTTTTGTATGTGAGCTAGCTTCCTAATATTTCCACACACCTTTTGGTCTAGCTTTCTTAAGAAAAGAATAGGAATTCTTTAAGAAGGCATTCTAAAGGAGGTGTGGGGGGTGGAACTTCCGCGGATGCGAGCACAGTTGCCACGGACCTTAGGCGATACGGGCAGTATTCAGCAGGTGGCACGGGTGATTGTTTTTATTGTTCTTTCTGCGTTGGGGGCTATGGTCAGGATAGGAAGCCCTTTAGGGGTGTTGACATTAGCTGATGCCCCTGCTTATTTTGTTGCACTGACCTTCGGCTGGTTAGAAGGCGCCTTAGTTGGCGGCATTGGGACAATGCTCGCTGGTTTAGCTGCTGGTTTTCCGCTAGGTGTGTTGGTTCATGTATACAGTGCAGTCCAAGCAGCGCTATGGGCAACTTGTTTACGCTTGGCCTACGAACGGGGCGGTCCGTTATTGGCTTTTCTTACCACCACCTTTTTAGCCGGGGTGGTGGGGGCTGTGCTTTCTTGGCCGTTAGGCGGCTTGCCTTTAGTTACAGGATCTTTAGCCCGGCTCATAGCCACAGCAGTTGTTAATGTGCTAGCGGGCACAGTGCTATTTTTATTGTTAACACGAAGCGAAGTGGTCTATGTTCGCCGGAGGAATTAAAAACCCTACTTAAATTCACAGCGAAGAGGATCAATATGGTTGCCTGCCTTGGTTGGCAGGCGTTTTTGTTTGGCAGGAACTTAAGAGCGAATGGCGAACTGTAGAATTAAGTAGAACGGTAGAAGGGAATATGCAAAAATAGGAAGGAGTGGACAGCGTTGCCGGAAGATTTTCTCGTTTTAGCTATTAATCCAGGGTCCACCACTACCAAAATTGGGGTTTTTGATGGGGATAACTGCATTTTAGAGAAGAAAGTGGAACATAAGGCCGAAGATCTAGTGCGATTTGATAAGGCTACTGACCAGTATGAGTATCGATTGCAGCTTATCCGCCAAGAATTGGCCCATGCAGGTATAGAAATGGGAAAGTTATCGGCAGTAGTAGGCCGAGGGGGGTTACTCAAGCCACTTCCAGGAGGGACGTTTCGAGTTAATGAGCAGATGGTGGACGATCTTTTAAACCGGCCAGCAGCGGATCATGCCTCTAATCTAGGTGCTATTATTGCTTACCACCTGGGCCGTGATTTAGGTATTCCGGCTTTCATTGTGGACCCGGTGGTGGTGGACGAATACGAGGACGTGGCCCGTATTTCCGGTCATCCGGCCTTGGAACGGCAAAGCCGATCCCATGCCCTGAATATGAAAGCAGTGGCACATAAAGTCGCCTGCGATTTAGGTCGATCGTATCCAGAAGTACGGTTGGTTATAGCCCATTTGGGTAGCGGTTTTTCTGTTAGTGTGCATATTAACGGCCGCATGGTGGATACCACCAATGCTAATGATGAGGGACCGTTTTCCATTGAACGAGCTGGTGATTTGCCGGTAACACAATTGGTGTCGTTTATAGGGGAAAAGTTTCAGCAGGGCCTAACTGTACGCCAGTTGCAGAACATGCTGACTAAAGAATCTGGACTTTATGCTTATCTGGGGACCAAGGATTTGCGCGAGGCAGAACGCCGGGCCAGCAGTGGTGATGCTCAAGCAGACCTGGTTCTTCGAGCTATGGCTTATCAAGTGGCCAAAGGTATTGGGGCGATGGCAACAGTAGCGGAAGGAAAATTGGATCGTATTGTGCTCACTGGCGGGGTGGCTCATTCTAAACGTGTTACCGAAGATATCAAGAAGCGGGTACAGTTTATTGCCCCAGTTGTAATTGTACCTGGCGAAGAAGAGTTGCCAGCGTTAGCGCAGGGGGCGCTTAGAGTACTTAAAGGAGAAGAAGAAGCTAAGGAATACAAGTAGTATTTTTATATGTAATGTGCATAGTTCGCCACCTGAAGGGGAAATCCTAAAAGGGAGAAGGTGGTGGAGCATGCGTAAAAAACAGTTTTTCTCGGACCAAAGTTCTGCATTTTGGTATGCGGTGGCGGGTCTATTGGTTATCTTGCTGGTACTGACAGTAAGATTACCGCGGGCCCGCCAGCCATATTACCAGCCGCGTCCTTTTTCGCGGACCTCTTTGCCCCAGACCCAGCTAAATTACACAGACCTAAAAAAGACAGTGCAGGAATACATACAGACCCAGCCAGGTGTGTTTGGAGTTTATTTTTGGGACCTTACTACGGGAGGCCATTTTGGGATTAACGAAAAAGAGCCGCTGCCAGCGGCTAGTTCTATCAAGATACCGGTAGCGCTCTATTTGTACCAACAAGCAGCCGAAAAGAAAATCAGCCTCGACGAAAAGATGGCTTACAACCCAGATACTGATTGGTCAGGTGGAGCCGGGACCATCCGTTGGAATGCTGCTCCCGGTCAAACCTTTACTTTGCGCGAATTAGCGCAAAAGCTCATTCGAGAGAGCGACAATGTCGCCTGGAAAATGCTATACCGACGATTAGGTAAAGATAATATTGCTGCTTTTATGAAAGAATTAGGTGGCAAAACAGTCTTTCCTGGTGGGGAGAACTACTCGACTGCCGAAGACTTAGCGTTGTATACACGGGCAGCTTTGGAGTTTGCTCACCGCAACCCTGATGTGGGCTGGATCTTTATCGACGATCTAGTGCATTCTATCTACAAAGACGGCTTGCCAGCCTATTTGCCAGCCGATATTAAGGTAGGCCATAAGGTAGGTGCCTTGCCAGCTGTGGCCAACGATGTGGGCATCGTGTTCTTACCTAATCGTCCTTATGTGTTATCGGTAATGACTAAAGATGTAGGTGCCAGCGAAGATCCGGGATTTCTGGCCATAGGCGAAATTTCTCGTTTGGTGTATGTGGATCGCAGCGGGAAAGCCAAAAAACGGTAGAGGATTATTTATGTAGCAGGCCGATGCGCTTTAAGGCTAGTGATAGCGGTAAAGCAATGATCACACTACCCATGGCTTGCAATGAATTACCAGGTAGTTCAGCTACAGCCGCTGGCAAACCGTAGAGAAAGACCTCCACCGTAAAATAACCGAGCACCATTAACAATCCACCCACAACCAGGCCCGTGACTGTCCCAAAAGTACCACCGTCCTGGACGAAAGTTCGGTGGGCAATAAGACCCGCTACTAACCCTTCAGCACCTTTAATAAAAAACGTAAATGGAGCCCAATGGGGATAACCGCTTAGAACATCGGCCAGGGCGGAGCCGACACTGCCGGCCCAAAAGCCATCACGAGGGCCCCAGAGCAAGGCAGCAGCAAAAATAAGAGTATCTCCTAAATTAATGAAACCATTGGTGGCTGGCACGGGGACTCGGAAAACGCTAGTAGTGAGGGTTACTAAGGTAATGAAGAGTGCCGTAAAGGCAAAACGTCTGATTTTTGATTCTGGGTTCATAATGGGGCCTCCCTCAGACTTTGTTGAAATAAAGATATGTATTAATTATGTGTGGTAACACAACCTTCTCTGCGTTCGCTGTCGAGATAGG
This sequence comes from Bacillota bacterium, assembly GCA_012516165.1. Lineage (GTDB taxonomy): Bacteria > Bacillota > DTU030 > DUMP01 > DUMP01 > JAAYWY01. Next base: position 6,799 of record JAAYWY010000040.1, on the reverse strand, counting down.
CGTTAAAGATACCGCTATAAATACTGACAACCGGATGTCCAGTAGGCTCAGCAAAAGCGGCGCGGGAGCGAAACCAAGCAGAGTTAAATCTGTTATCTGACAAGGTGTCGGATACCGATAGATATAAAATATTATCCACCTCTAGATCGTGGAAAAAGCGGGTTCCATAGGGTAGTTCGGGCACGAAATTAGCTGCTCGAATTCCCAATTCTACTATAAGACCGGCGTTGGAGATCTGGTTGTAGTTCACCGGTACACCGAGCTCTGCTTTGGTGGACCCCCACCGGCCGGGCCCAACTAGAATATAGCGTTCCCCTTCCAAAAGCCGATTTAACCGTGCTACTTCTCGCGCCACAGACAGTTTGTCCTCTGCCTGCTGATAAAGGTAAGGGTCTACGTATACTAATCGTGTTACCCCTAACAGAACACCGCTCGCGAGCATACGGCTACCTTTTAATAAGATATTGTCAGCCGGTAAATTTCGGGGCACCTGTACTGCCCGGTACTCTTCATAACTGGGAAGAGGGCGCATTTGAACCAGTGTGAACAATTTGTCCTCTGGTTCATATGTAAACTCAATATCCACTGGTAAGCCCAGCTCTTCCTCCAAGGCAATCATCAATGTTTGTACCAAGCGAAAAAACTCGGAGCGCGACTTAACAAAGTTCTGAAAAGTAAGAACCACTTTGTCACCAGGTCCCAGTACTGGTAGTTGGGTTCCTATATCTTCGATCCGCTCATCCTCAGCTCGGTAAATCTGAGCATATTCATGAAAACAAGGGTGATACTTAATAATATCCAGTTTGTGGTTAATATTAAATACCCGTATGTTGTTAGTAACCGTGCTCAAGACATCGAATCTTTCTTGTGAGTAAGTGGCTACGGTCCACGGATTGCTGCCTTCTGGCCGGAGATTTAAGTCGGTTAAAGAAAAAGTACGAGCATATTCACGTCCAACGCAGCGTGTTCCCAGCCCAAAGACTAGTCGGATTACGCCATCTTCTTTGTTTACTTCTTTGCTCCAGCGGCGGTAGTTCTTGGAAAAACCTACGCCAGCAATTTCCGGATAAAAATAGAGCCCCCGTTCTTTGCCGGCTAACTGCTGGATGAGTACGGCCATTTTATCGCCGTGTAGATTATGTTTTCGCCGATACTCGATGGCATTGGGAGAATAAATACTGGCAAACACTCGTTTGATAGCGGTTTCCAGGGCCGCCAAGCGGTCCTCGTAATTACCCGTATTACTTACAAAGGTGGTTAAATACTTACCAGCAAAAGAACAGCGCAGATTATCTTCTAGAAGAGAAGAAGAGCGGACGGTAAACGGAAAGGGAAGGTGATTAATCAGAGCAGCCAACTGGTTGCGGACAGCGGGCGAAAACGATCCCTTCATAAAAGCGGCTTCAATTTGTTTGAAGTCACGACCGCTTTCGGCTATATGTTGGAGCTGGTTTTGAGTGATAAAGTCATCGAATACACCAGTGGCAATAAAGTAACTTACAGGAAAAGTTACTCGGTTAAAGAGCGGATTGTTGCTCTGGCGAAGAATTTGTTGCGCAAACAAAAGTCCACGCGCTTTACCCCCGACTTTGCCAGAACCAATAGTTTGATTGTTATAGATGGGACTTAACCGCGGATCAAAAGTTAGATAACGTGTGATTTTGCTACCAATGGGCATACCGTGCTCTCCCTGTTTAAAGTTTTGTGTTTATTATAGCATAGACTGCTATTGGGGGTAAGTCTTATTGGAGGAAGTAATAACCACACAACGATAATGTTTTTATTGCATAAGATAAATGGGTATGTTATACTCGCGTCAGAACAGGCGGCCGACGACATCGGTTGGTGTTAGCCGGGCACCTTAGGTGCAGCAAGTGCAATGCTTGTGGGACTGCAAAGCCTCCACAGGTATTTTTTTGTATTGGCAAGGAGGCTACAGCTTAAGACTTAAGAGAGGAGATTGTGTATATGGTCAAACGACTTACCGACTGGCTGGTAGCTGCCTTTGTCCGCGAAAACGAGAATTTAGATGATCCTAATGTGCGAGCGCACTATGGCTTTCTGGAAGCATGGATCAGTATTGTAGGTAACATTATTCTTTCGGTTATAAAGGTTATACTAGGAATAGCATTAAACAGTGTTTCCTTACTGGCCGATGCGGCCCACACTATCTCTGATGTTGCTACTTCAGTAGTGGTATTGGTGGGTTTTTATGCTGCTCAGCGTCGACCTGATAAAGAGCATCCGTTTGGACATGGCCGAATAGAGTTTATGGCCACACTCGTTATTGCCCTTTTGTTAGCCGTGGTGGGGATCGAGTTCGGCCGTACATCTATCGATCGTTTGATCAACGGTAGCACAGTAACCGGAAGTTTGCCGGCGGCGTTTATCATGCTGGTGTCCAGCATGATAAAAGAGCTAATGGCTAAAGTGTCAATTGATCTAGGGCAACGTATCAACTCATCGGCCTTGATGGCCGATGCGTGGCACCATAGAAGTGATGCCATTGCTTCGGCTTTGGTGGCTGTGGCTATGGTGGCTGCTCGCTATGGGTACCACAGTGTAGATTCTATTTTAGGGCTAGTTGTGTCGGCGCTTATTATCTATACAGCGTGGGAATTGGGAAGCTCTGCTGGCAGCAGTCTCATGGGTGAAGCCCCCACCGGCGATCTTGTCCACAAGATTATAACGCTAGCGCAAAGTGTTCCTAATGTGCTGGGTGTGCACGATGTGGCGGTACACGACTATGGTTTCGTTAAGGCCATTTCACTTCATATTGTAGTATCTGAAAATATGAGCTTTCCCGAGGCTCATACAACAGCTAGCCATGTGGAAGAGAAAATTCAAGCTAGCGTGGGCGGTACCGTAGTGGTGCATGTAGATCCTAATAATGGCCAGGAAAAGCATGGATTGCTCCTTACCATACTGGACTGATAACAAAAGGATATGGGATCGGATGGAATTATTTTTAACAAACCAAGAGGATTTTTGCTTTTAGCTTAGAATCTATATTATGGTCTTGTAAAAGTTAATGGAGGTGACTTAAGTGGCGTACAAAATTAGCGACGAGTGCATTGCCTGCGGGTCCTGCCAAGCAGAGTGCCCAGTGGAAGCTATCAGCGAAGGGGACATTTACGTTATCGATCCAGACAAATGCATCGATTGTGGTTCCTGCGCTGATGTCTGCCCAGTAGGGGCACCAAAGCCAGAGGAATAAAGCAGGCCACACGAATCTATTGTTACTAAATACAAAGAGCGCCGGGATCAAACCCGACGCTTTTTGTGTCTATAGTTAAGTTATGCTTGATGAAGATGAGTGTTCAAGATGCCAGCTAGTTTGAGACTGCCAGCTATTGCTAACGAAATAACAGCATCGGCACCATGATGTAACAAAGTTCCTACACCCACCAGGATCCAAGCGTCATAGGTGGCAAAACCCAAAGGCAGCACCACCAACACTTCTCCTAAAGCATGAATCGGGGCAGTAATAAGTAGTGCTGTGGCGAAACTGCGGTTTTGCTGTATCAGATATGCGCCCACAAAGCCTACGGCCACATGAACTAAGGCGCGGGCGGCAACTACAGGGCCGAGCACTACTAGAAAGCCAGCGGCAGAACCTATTCCTACTAATACAGCTACCGTTGGACTTACCAACATGGCCAACATGACTGGAACATGAGAGGCCAAGGTAGCAGAAAAAGGTGGGATATATACTCTAAGATAGTTCCCGAAAGCCACAGGGATAAGAATCGACAAAGCGGTGAGCAGTGCTCCGTAAACTAGATCTCGACTTTTCATAGCCATCACCTTTCAACTAAGCTTTGCCGCTATTGTAGTGCTTGTCAGCTGTCTTGTCAAGTGTAAAGTAAATGATAAATTCAGTTGTTGTCCGGCAATAGCATCCCCAAGCGCTTCAGGCGTTCTTCAGCGTCCTGAATAGCACTGCGCTCAGTAGCCTCCAGAGTATGTAAGTGAACACCGTCGGTTAAGCTGGAAAGCAGATGCGCTTGTTGGCTTTCGTAACGATTAATAAAATCATCCACATCGGCTAAGGTGCTCAGCAGCAGGAGGCCGCGAATTTCGCCATAAAGCGGATGTTCCACAATGGCATCCACTACTCGGCAGCCAGCTTCGACTAAGGCAGTGAGCTCTAATCGGGTTTGTTCAGGGGTGTGTCGGCATGCTAACCGGCGGGAAAATACTGCTGGGGAATTCATTTCCCCATAAAAATAACCTCGTGGTGTGGCTACGATATCGGCTCCCTGCGCTCGGAGTAAAGCAATATCTTGAACGATCACTTGCCGGCTGACACCAAAATGCTGGGCCAGTTCGCTTCCTGTCACCGGTTTGTGCCGGTTCATAAGCAGCTCTAGTATGGCTGCCCGTCGGTTATGACTCATGATAATCCCTCCATGCTAAGTATTCCCTTCTTTGTTGGGTGAATCCTGCCACGGTTTATTTTTGCAGCAACTTTTTCTTTTAGCCGGGCAACCTAACAGTTAAGAAGGGAGTGTAGTATAATGGTAACAGACAAGCAAAGTAATCGCCGTCCTCTGGTTCGTAAAGCTGCTGACAAATTAGACGCTTTGAAATACGAAGTGGCAGAGGATCTTAATTTGGATGACGATATTGCTAACCGCGGATGGGAGAATATGACTACGCGGGAAGTCGGCAAGATTGGCGGTCATATGGTAAAGAAAATGCTCCATTTTGCCGAAAAGAAAATGCGGCGCCGTTAGTAACTTTTCTGTAATTTGTTTACCTTATAATCGGCCATTAGATGGGGTAGGGAGAGGGGGGTGTGAAGCTGAGATTCCATATATTTAAAGTAAGGCTAATATTAATATTGGCCTTAGCTGTGGCTCTAGCCGGCTGCTCGACTACCCGGTCAGCGGACAATGCCCAAAACGGCATGCCCCCGATCATTCCGTCTGGAACAGAGGTAGTGCAGGGTAATGAACTTGATCAGGTGTTAGGGTCTGAACTTTCCGAAAATAGTCGCCCAGAGTTGCCGCTGAACATAGAAGTAATACCTAAAGAGGACCAAACCCGTTTGGGACCTTTTTACAGCTTGCTACCGGAATTGGCTTGGTCACCTGATGGCAGGTATTTAGCGATCTTTGGCGAAAAGAATGGTTATGGTTTGTGGTTGTGGGATCGTCACACAAAAGCAACTCGTCGGCTGGTACAACTGCTGGATCGGAGTGGCGAGCGGCTTACTTCCCTAACGTTTTTTGGTTGGAGCCAAGATGGTCATTCGTTGTTTTATGCCGTGGATGGCATACAAAGCGAGGGGCAGCTGTTAGGCAAAAATGGGGTTTTGGTGCGGCAGCTAGGTCTCGATGGGCAAGAAAGAGCCGTGGCTTGGTTGCCGGGCGAGGGAGCCTTTATCCGCAGCTGGTTGTTTAATCCCCAAAACAACCGGCTGCTGCTTCACCGCGGTCAAGATCTGTGGATGGTGGATACAGCTCAAAGAAGAAGTAAAAAGGTAAAGTCTAATTTACCAGTCTGGGATGGGTTATTTTGGGTGGCCCTATCACCCACCGGCGAAAAAGCGGTATATCCAGAGCCAGAGTCAGACAAGCACCGATTGATCATTGTGGACATTAATACTGGCCGGGAAACATTAGTTGGCAATGTTAATGAGTACAGCTTTTATCCCGTGTGGTCCCCCAACGGGGAAAAGCTGGCGTTCCTAAGTGCTTCTTTTGGCGGTCAAGGTTATGATTTTCAGATTGGCGAAGACGGACCTTTACCTCCAGCCACCAAGATTTTGGTAGTGACCAAAGAAGGACAGCTATTGGCTGAGCATATACCCCAGAACCAGGAAAAAGCAGGTGCTCCTGTGTGGAGTGCGGATAGCCGACAGCTAGCTTTTCTGAGCGCTGCCGTGTCCTCAACAAAGGACGGCTTTTCCGAGGTGAAGTGGCGCCGATTGCTTCTGGCAACTTCTGCTCATGAACTTCAGGATTGGGGCTCGGTGAGCGGCGATTGGATCACCATTGGTGGTTTTACGCCCGATAATAAGGCAGTGCTGCTTTATATTTATGAGGCTGGCGGCGGGGTTACCGCAGTTTTACAGGGACCGACTAAGCGAGCTGCTACGTTAGCGCAAGGAGCAGTGGACGAGCAGCCTATCTGGTGGCACGGATATCTAATTTTACCGCATTTAGCGGAAAATAGTGGCGATTATCTCGATACTCAGCTTTATCTGCATGATCTGAAGCATGGGTCAAGACTTCTTACTTCTGGTCCAGGGTGGAAAAGCGGTGTCCAGGTGTCTGACAGGTACATGGCTTACACCAGTGCCGATAATCAAAAATACCCCTATCCGCTCACAGTGGTGATACAACCCTTACCAGGGTAGAAAATTAATTGATCAGGTGACAGAGGCAAGGAGGTTTATAGTGAAGTTTTTAGAAGCGTTGAAGCCGCTCTGGGAAACGGCGAAGAGTGTTATACCAATAGCAATTTTCATGTTAGCTTTTCAATGGCTGGTATTAAAAAGATCGGCCACCGAGAACAAACAGGTTATAGGCGGCTTAGTGCTGAGCATTCTAGGCTTGCATTTTTTTCTTAAAGGTATTTCTCTTAGTTTGTTACCTCTAGGTGATTCTATCGGCCGCGATCTAATACTGCTGAACAACAAATATATTATTGTTGCTTTTGCTTTTGTATTAGGTTATTTTGCTACGTTGGTAGAGCCTGCCTTAAGGGTATTAGCACTAGAAGTAGAAGAGGTTTCAGTTGGTGCTATCCCCAACAAAATCCTTATTAATACCGTAGCCATTGGTTTTGG
>JAAYWY010000275.1 GCA_012516165.1 Bacillota bacterium | reverse complement strand
TTAGTAATCAATTCTTCCTTGGTAACCCGTGAACCGAAGCGCAAAGACGTAACTGTAGTTAAAGTGGCGGCTACCGATATTGCCAATGAAATGGGCAATGTACGGGTGGCTAACATGGTGGCCTTAGGTGCTGTAATAGGCTCTACTGGTGTAGTAACAGCAGAAAGTTTATTAGAGGCTTTGAGGAAAAATCTGCCGGCACACAGGCAGAATCTATTACCCCTTAACAAAGAAGCCATAGAAAAAGGACGAGATGCTGTTAAAAAGTAAGATCCTAAAGCTGCCCCCGCTAGCCGGGGGCAGCTTTTTTGGAAAACCCTGATTTATGGGCAGGAATTCCCTCCTTCAGTCGCGAATATGAGTATGACTTCTGTCTTATATTACTTACTGATGATCCCACAAAAAGAAGGAAGATGGTAGTGAAAATTATTCGTGCTAAACTAAGCGGGTTTTGCCCAGGTGTAAAGAGAGCTATTGCCCTAACTAAAAATGCATTAGCCAATGAAACCAAAGTTTACACTTACGGCCCATTGGTCCACAATGAGCAGGTAGTGGACCAATTGCGGCAGCAGGGAGCAGAACCCATTAGTCGGCTGCCAGATAAAGGGCCAGCTGCTCTGGTAATTAGAGCCCACGGTGTCAGCCCAGCTTTGGTAGCAGAGGCCAAAGCCCGTGGATTCAAACTGTACAATGCTACTTGTCCTCGTGTACATAAAGTTCAGGAGTTAGTAGCCAAACTTAGTGCTGAGGGCAAATTTATTATACTTGTAGGTGAAAGCGAACATCCGGAAGTAACAGGAATTGTGGCTCATGCTCGTGATCCCAGCAGTATAATGGTGGTACAAAGTTCGGAAGATCTAGAGCGGATGCCTTCATTGCCGCTCAAGGTCGAGCTTGTGGCTCAAACTACCCAGACTTCCCGCAACGTACAAGCTGTGGCACAGACCCTAAAAAATCGAGGGACAGAAGTTAATATTTGGAATACACTATGTGATGTGACCACGAAACGTCAATCTGCTGCTTCTGAACTGGCGCAGCAGGTGGATGTTATGATAGTGGTAGGCAGTAACCAGAGCGCTAATACCCGCCGCCTAGCCCAAATTTGTCGGGCAGAGGGTGTTCCCACCTATCTGATCACCAGCGCAGAAGAACTAGATCCTAAGTGGTTTGCTGGCAAAGAGACGGTTGGGATAACGGCTGGAGCATCGGCGCCTGAGGAAATGATCGAGGAGGTTTGCGGCAAAATGACCGAAGACATCTTAAAGGAAGTACAGACCGTGACTGAGGAGCAACAGGCCCCACCGGAAGAGGAATCAACAGTCCAAGAAATCCCTAGCACTGTCTCAGAAACAAAACAAGCAGTAGAAGAACTATATGAGAGTTCTTTACTTACCCTGCAAGAAGGGCAGGTTGTCAGTGGCAAAGTTGTTCGCGTAGACAGTGATGGGGTATTGGTGGATGTTGGCTATAAATCAGAAGGACTACTTCCTCTTGCAGAGCTTAGCGATGCACCTTTTACCCATCCCGAAGAAGTGGTCCAGGTAGGACAAGAAATCAAGGTTTCTGTTCTGAAAGTAGATGCAGAAGGAAATAATCTTCTTTTGTCTAAACGGCGGGCCGATCAAGAAGAAGCCTGGGAAGATCTTAAAAAGCACTATGAAAACGCCGAACCAGTGGAAGGCAAAGTTATAGAAGTAGTAAAAGGCGGATTAATTGTGTACTTGGGACTTAGAGCTTTCATGCCAGCTTCTCAAGTTGGGCTTCGTTACGAAGCTGATCTTTCCCACTACGTGGGACAGACATTAAAAGCAAAGATAATTGAATTAGAACCTGAACGGCGACGGGTAATACTATCGCATCGGGCAGTGTTGGAAGAAGAAAGGGAAGCTAAGCGGAAAGCTTTGTGGGCCGACTTAGAAGAAGGGCAGATTCGTCATGGCCGGGTGACCAAATTGACTGATTTTGGTGCCTTTGTTGATCTGGGCGGCGCTGAAGGATTGGTCCATATTTCGGAAATGGCCTGGTCTCGGGTGCGGCATCCGTCAGAAGTGGTACAAGAAGGCGAAGAAGTAGATGTGAAGGTGCTTCGTTTAGATCGAGAGCGCAATCGCATATCCCTTGGCCTTAAACAAGTAAAACCAGATCCGTGGTTGGAAATCCGGCAAAACTTTCCAGTAGGCACTGTCCATGAAGGTGTAGTTACCAATATATTGGATTTTGGTGCTTTTGTAAAACTCATGGATGGAGTAGAGGGGTTAGTTCATATTTCGCAACTGGCACCACGGCATGTAGGCCATCCCAGCGAAATTGTAGAAATTGGGCAGCAGGTTAAAGTGAAGGTCTTGGATATTAATGAGGACGAAAGAAGAATTAGCCTCTCTATCAAACAAGTGCCGCCCGAGCTACAGGTTTCGACAAAGTTAGAAGAAGCGGCTGTTGATATGGCAGAGTCGAATGACATAAACCCAAGCCCTGTAGAATGGACTATCGCCGACCATGAACCAGGAACATCCGAAGAATAATAGTATTATAATTCGGCAACAGAGAAAGGATCAGCACCTTAGGTTGGGACTTAGTCTACCGGATGGCCCTGGATGTAGTTGTTTTCAAGATGTTTTGCTTGTGCCTGAAGCATTGCCGGAGCTATCTATTACCGATATCGATATTAGCACCAAATTCTGTGGCTTAAACTTAAAAGCGCCTCTTATAATAAATGCTCTTACCGGCGGCACTCGTTGGGCAGCAGCAATCAATGCCCGCCTGGCAGAAGTAGCTAAACGAACTGGATTAGCGCTGGCAGTAGGCTCACAGAGGATAGCATTGGCTAATCCGGAGGTAGTATATAGTTTTACTATTGTGCGTCGCATCAATCCCGATGGAATTGTCTTAGCTAACCTAGGTGCTAATAGCAGTGTAGATGATGCTTACAAGGCAGTAGATATGTTAGCTGCTGATGGGTTGCAACTACATCTTAATGCTGCTCAAGAACTAGCTATGGCTGAAGGAGACCGTTCTTTTTTCTGGAGCGAGCCAATTGGTGCAGTGGCTCAAGAAATGTCAGTTCCAGTCATAGCCAAGGAGGTTGGCTGTGGATTATCAGGCCAAACTGCTCGGCGTTTACTGGAATTAGGAGTATCGGCTATAGATATTGGTGGATTAGGTGGTACCAATTTCATTGCCATCGAGAATTGTCGGCAAGGAAAATGTAGCAGTCCTCTAAATAGTTGGGGTTTGCCTACAGTATGGAGTTTACTTGACATCATGGCGGTTAATCCTCAAGCTGAAATTTGTGCCACTGGTGGCCTTAGAAATGGTTTAGACATGGCTAAGGCACTAGCTATGGGTGCTAAAGCATGTGGTATGGCAAAGCCTATTCTTGCAGCTGTAACCTTAGGTGGTATCCAAGCAGGTGTGAATTTTGTGGAGCAGTGTTTACGAGAGTTAAAGACAGTAATGTTGTTGGTTGGGGCTAAGGACTTAGCTGCTTTAAGACACAAAACTGTATTATTTGGCGGCAAAACGTGGAACTATCTGCAACAACGCGGATGGACTAGTAGCCAAATAAAAGAGTAAAAAGTTATTAGTAAAACGGCCTTCCGGTTAGGAAGGCCGTTTTCTTGTGCATAAGGCTACAAAGGTGTGGACACGATAACTGATGGTACTACTAAAAAAGCGAGGTAATGCCAGTGCCTACAGGTCTTATCGTTCTTATTGCGGTTACTGTCTTAGTGTATTTTGGTCTTCTCCAGCGTGTCTTAGATCGCATGCATCTTACCGACAAGGAAGCACTTTTTTTTCTAGCATTAATGATTCTAGGTGCATACATCAACATTCCTTTGTGGCACCGGCCGTCGCTAGTGCTTAATGTCGGAGGTGGATTAATACCAATAGTTTTAGCTGGCTATATTATGAACCGGGTTGGCAGCGAACAAGAATGGCAACGTGTTATTTTAGGTACTATCATTACCGGTGGTGCCATCTACGCCGCTGGACGACTCCTACCTGCTGAGCCGGGGACCATGATATTAGACCCCACCTATTTATATGCTTTCATTGGAGGGACAGTGGCCTATGTGAGTGGTCGTTCACGTCGTGGGGCTTTTATTGGCGGTATGCTGGGTGTGATTTTAGCAGATATGATTCACTTTATCCGTTTAGCGGTTCTCCGACTACCTGGTCGGACTGTTATCGGTGGTGCCGGTGCTTATGATACGGTGATATTATCGGGAATGATAGCCGTGGCTCTAGCTGAAATATGGGGAGAAACCAGAGAAAAACTAGCTGGGGGCTCTGCTGAGGAGACCTACGAACATCGCTTACGTGGTATTGAGCTGGAGGATAAAGCCGAATCTGACAAAGAAGGTGAGCATCATGCATAAAAAGCATTGGTTAATTATAGGAGCAATAGTACTTTTCTTCATGTCAGCAAATACCAACCTTGCTATGGCCCATGAAGAACGTTCTGATGGATACTTTACTTTTCTCAGTCCCCAGGGTAAGGTTCTATTCCAGACTGCCTTGCGGGTTTCCATAGGGGATGAGTTTATTGCTGAAGATAATAGTCATTACCGTGTAGGTCGCATAGAAGGTGATAATGCTCACTGCGAATACTTGGGTGTAGCTACGCCACCGCAAATTGCCCAGAGCGCCTCAACTTGGCATTGGCCATTACCTTCGTGGGGTATAAAAAATGTAGTTGCTTCAAAAACACCTACTGTTGCTATCTATCATACTCATAGCGATGAATCATATGTGCCTACCGATGGAACATCTAGTATTTATGGTCAGGGAGGTATTTTTAAAGTAGGGGCAGCACTAGCTAAAGCTTTGCGCCAATTAGGTCTTAATACCATTCATGATACCACATCGCATGATCCTCACGATGCTATGAGCTACACTCGATCCCGCCGTACAGCGGCAGAACTCTTAAAGCATCGTCCAATAGCATTATTTGATGTGCACCGTGATGCTGTGCCCCGGGATCTTTATGTGGCATCGGTTAAAGGGCAAGATGTAACCAAACTTACATTAGTAATAGGACGGGAAAACCCCAAGATAAAGGCCAACTTGAATTTTGCTAAGCAACTGAAGGAACTTAATGATAAGGAAAACCCTGGGCTTATTAAGGGGATTTTTTTAGCTCGTGGAGGTTACAACCAAGACCTGTTTGATCGGGCTTTACTTATTGAAGTTGGTACTCACGAAAATAGTCGACCAGCAGCAGAACGAGCAGTTTCGTTGTTTGCTGATACAGTGTCTAAATCTATGGGTGTCCAAGGTCAACCGGCCCGCACACAACCATCGTCGGTAACAAAACGGACAGGATCTTGGTCAGCAGTAGGGTGGATATTAGGTTTGCTGATTATTAGTGGTGCTCTGTACCTTTATTTAGGAACAGGCAGTTGGCAGGAATTACGGAGCAAGGCTAAACGTTTTGTCGGTCAAGAATTAAATGAATTTAGTAATAACAAGAAAAACCCCAAAGGCAAAGCATAGATCAGTGGTTATAAAAGGTGAAGAAGGATGAAACATGGCCATGCTATCTTACTCGGGGTATTGTTAGGTTTTATCTTTCGCTTATTCTTGCTCCGCATGGATTACCGTCAATATCCAAGTTATCCCCACGGTTACATCACTCATCTGGCTTTTGGTTTCATTGCTTCGGTGTTAGGAGCAGTGGCTGTGCCAGCCATTTTGTCCAAAGAGTTCACTGCAGTCACCTTTTTGGCGCTAGCAGCTCAGCAGTTCCGCGAAATAAGAAACATGGAGCGTACCACTTTGGCAAAACTCGATGAAAGCGAGCTGGTGCCCCGTGGTGCAGATTATATCGAAGGTATTGCTCGAGTGTTTGAAGGTCGGAACTACTTGGCTATTATGGTCTCCTTGGTAACGAGCACGTTAACAGTCTGGCAAGGTGCGGTAACAGGAATATTAGGAGGCCTAGCTACAGCATTAGCATTAGGACCTTTACGTAAGGGTCAATCAATAGGCGATATTGCTGTGGTACGCTTAGGACAAGTTAGTTTTAGAGATTCTTATCTTCATGTAGATGACATACTTATTATGAACGTAGGCTTAGTATCATCACGCCAGCTGATGCAAAAAAAAGGAATTGGGGTAGTGTTAGAGCCCAAGAATGATGATGCCCGCGCTACCATAGCTAATTTAGGACAACGGCAGGCAGTGGCTCATGAAGTAGCTACTTTGCTGGGGGTACAAAAAGATGTAGATGAACCAGAATTTACCCCCTTATGTCGTATAGACACTGCCACCGGACGAGCGGCATTATTCATCGTTCCGGTAGAACTAGATAAGAACTTAGCGGTAGAGGCAGTAAAAAAAGTACCGGTGCTAGAAAGTGCCGTACGGCGCCCTCTAAGAACTGTGATTGGCCGTAAAGCTAGCGATTAGAGGTGAAAAGCTGTGGAAGTACTAATCCGAAACGAACTAGTAGCCATAGTAACCCAAAATCCTAGTCAAGTAGCTGGCGGGGGCGTACCTATTTTTTATGCTCAGGATTTAGCTGATAGTGAGCGCATAGCTCTTTGCCTTAGCCGAACTTTAAGTGCTATGGTTCACGAACTAGGGAGGGGAACTTACTTTCTGACTCACCACTAGTAATCCAGGAGAAGAATTATGTGGATTATTTATCACGGATACCACCAGATCTCAACACCTTTATTAGCAGCATTAGTACATCAGTACTTGTTTTCACTGATGTCAGATGGCTCCAAAGTAGCAGAAACGTTATCTAATAATGATGGGGTTTCATTAGAAGATACTATTTATCAATCTTGGCAGAAATATATTGCTGGAGAACCTTTAGCCACCCTGTCGTTTGTTGGTGTTGATTGTCATGGGAACAAAATATTCATTCTAGAACGACGGCGGTTTTTTACCATCCTGAAACGAACAATAGAGGCTGGTCTGCTTATAGCTCATAATAAGGAGCCAGTGCATTGGGTTGATACGTCAAGTTGCACAAATTTTCAATTGGAGCTGGGGATATGGCTGTTGCAACACAGCATTGAGTCCAGGCGGACATACTTTGATCCAACATCGACTTATGTAAGCTATCAACAAGCTGTTTTACGTGGAGGGGAGAATTTTACCCGTCGTGGTATTAAACAAGCTGTCCCTGGAATATGCGATTTGGTGCAAAGGGAGACGTCTTGTTGACTAGATGTTTATTCTTTAAAAGGCAGGAAGTTACTTATGCTAATATTTTATTGCTGTTACGGACGGGCTCATTCATCAGTAGTGGCAGCGGCTTTACACTTGGGCCAGCTGCCACTTAAAACGCCGACAGCTATTTGCAAGTTGCCGTACTTTGACCGGGCAAAGGCTCAAGACATAGGAATACCTAAATTAGTGGGTACGGATACCCATGGAAACTTTGTATTTATCCTTGGTCGCGGTCCAGCTAGAGGCTCAGTTGAAGCAACGTTGGAGACTGTGCTGTTGGCCTGTGGTTACAGGAAACAAGATATTATGTTTATTGATCTTCAGCCATACCTGAATTTTTATGCCCGCCTAGGCGGCTTTTTGTCTCGCCGGTTGGGTCTAGTCTTTCCCGGCAAACAATTAGCCGCTTTTGGCATTTGGCGTGCTCTTCCTCAAATTGAGGAGTGTGTAAAAACCGCTAAAACACATGGGAGTGCTTGACGCCAAGAACAAAAATAGAGCATAATGATACCGGTTTAACTGTATAAAAGGCGGGATTATAGTGCTAGGTTTAACAATAGCTTATGTACATGAAGGTAGTATAGCAGCTGAATTAGGGCTAGAAACAGGAGACATGGTAACTTCCGTTAATGGCCAACCACTGCGGGACTTAATTGATTTTACTTTTGCGTGTGCCGAAGACAGGCTTTCTTTAACAGTGATAAAAAAAGACAACGTTCAATTGGAATGTGTGGTGGAAAAAGACCTGCATGATGATTTAGGGATATCATTTAGCCAGGCCACAGCAGATGGTATTCGCCGCTGTCACAATAAGTGTTGCTTTTGCTTTGTGGACCAAATGCCAAAAGGTTTGCGGCCAAGCCTGTATGTGAAAGATGATGACTGGCGGCTGTCCGTACTACAAGGTAATTTTGTGACTTTAACTAATCTTGAACCGGAAGATATTAAACGTTTAACTACTGAACATTTAAGTCCATTGTATATTTCTGTCCATACCATAAATGGAGAACTACGAAAGCAAATGATGGGAAACCCTCGGGCAGCAGCTATAAGAGAACAACTTACCACTTTGGCTAAAGCTGGATTGGAATTACATTGTCAGATAGTAGTATGCCCCAATTTTAATGATGGGGTCGAGCTCAAGCAGACTGTTGCCGAACTAGCCCAACTCTACCCAGCAGTAGCTTCTGTGGCTGCTGTACCAGTTGGTTTGACTAAATTCCGAGATCACTTGACACCGCTCATACCCTTTAATAAAAAAAGCGCTCTTGACATACTGAAGTGGGCGCAAGAACAACAACAAGTATTTCGTCAACATCTAGGCTGTACATTTTTTCATATCAGCGATGAATTTTATGTGTTGACCGGACAAGAAGTG
>JAAYWY010000274.1 GCA_012516165.1 Bacillota bacterium | reverse complement strand
TGTTAGCTACACTTTTGGCTTTACCTGTGGGGATGTATCTGGCCGAAGTATACTTCAATTTGGGCCGATGGGCTCTGAGTGTAGCTGCTATTTTGCTTTTAATTTTAAGCTATGTGTTGCATCTTTATGCCCAAGTTCGTCGTTCTCATACTGAGATTATGAAATTGTACCGGGCAACACGTAAAATTGCTACCAGTATTGATTTAAATACTACATTGAATTTGATCCTAGAACAAGCCCGAAATCTTACAGTTTATAATGAAGGTTTGATTTATTTAGTCGATGGGCAGACATTGATGCCAGCTGCTCATTTAGGGCCTATACCGGACGAGATACGCTACCGAGAAGTAGTATTTGGCGAAGGCATAGCGGGAAAAGCAGCCTTATAGCGAATGGTGGTGGTATTTCCAGAGGAAAATAGATCGCTAACGGGCAAATGTGTGCTAGGAGAATACGAATTAGCGATGCCGCTTACGGTTGGGGAAAGGCTAGTGGGTGTGCTTACACTGAAAAGACAGCGTTTAGCCTTTAAACAACGGGAAGTGCAATACCTGTCTATAATTGCTGGGCAGGCAGCTGCAGCGTTGGAAAATGCACGTTTATATTCCGAAGTGGCGGCGTTGGCCCGTCTGGACGGTCTTACTGGCATATTTAATCGTCGGGCTCTGCTAGAGATTCTTACCGGTGAGTTAGCTCGCTGTAGCCGTTATGATTTGCGATTGTCCGTACTTATGGTGGACTTAGACAATTTTAAAAAGGTTAACGATGTTTATGGACACATGGCCGGGGATGCTATATTAAAAAAGATAACAGCTTGTATCCAAGCCCATGTACGGAATGTGGATGTGGTGGGCCGCTATGGCGGTGATGAGATAGTTATTATCTTGCCGGAAACCGGACCAGCAGAGGCTTACGCGGTGGGTGAGCGTATTTGTGCTGCCGTGCGCAACCTTATGGCAGGTGAAGTGTTGCCGGTGACCACTAGTATTGGTATTGCTGGTTATCCTCAACATGGCGATAATGCCGAAGGGTTATTGGCGGCTGCTGATCAGGCTATGTACCAGGCTAAGCACTTAGGTGGTGACTGTGTTCTTAGCTTCTCACAGCTGTTGCTGCCGGAGATTCAATCTGCTGGTGGATTGGATAAGAAATCATGAATAAAAAACCACGTTTATCAAAATCAGTGAGAGAGCTATGGCCAAAATTAACAACTGCAGCATTGGATTTGCTTTTTCCAGGGGCAGTTTTTTGTGCAAGTTGTGGTACTAAACTTAAAACAGCAGAAAGATATATTTGCACAGATTGTCTGGAACAGATAACTCTAGTTAAAGAACCGGTGTGTCTAAAATGCAATCGCCCGCTTACTCGTCCGGGTTATTGCCGAGAATGTCGAGTGCGGCCGCGTTCTTTTGCACGCGCTTGGTCGGCAGCCGTATATAAGGGCGCTCTGAGACAATGCCTACATCGGTTTAAGTATAGCCACGGGGCCTATTTGGCGCCGTTTTTAGGAGAATTGCTAGCTAACCATTTGGAAAAGGTAGACAACTTACCACCTCAGCTGCTAGTGATTCCAGTACCCCTAGATTCGCAGCGGCTGAAAGAACGCGGCTTTAACCAGGCTCAGCTATTGGCCGAAGAAGTGGCTCGCTTATGGGGATGGCCGTTAGATACTAAAATTCTTCGCCGCGTACGGGCCACATTGCCTCAGGCCGATTTAAAAGCAGCTGACCGTTGGCGCAATGTGGAGGGAGCATTTGCTGCTTCTAGGCGCCTGATGGGTAAACAAATTTTGCTAGTGGACGATATATATACTACGGGAGCCACAGCGGAAGCAGCTAGTCAAGCGCTAAAAGATGCAGGGGCTAGTGCTGTTTACATAGCTACCGTTGCCATAGCATCCAGTCACCCTCATGGTCGCGATAAGTGAATTCTAATATAAAAGGAG
>JAAYWY010000273.1 GCA_012516165.1 Bacillota bacterium | reverse complement strand
GGCAGTACTGTCTACACCTTTGGCTATTCTCTTGGGCTATTTAGTGGGCCAATTGTTTAATAAAGCTAAAGGTCGGGAAATGATCACCGGCATGATCGCTGGTTTCTTTGCCAATGGTATTTATCAACTAGTGTTTCTCTTTGGCGTGGGTACAGTAATCCCTATGAAAAACGAAAAACTGATGCTTCCCGGCGGCATCGGCATGCGCAGCGTTCTAGACCTAAAGGGGATCCGCATGGTACTAGATAATTTGTTTTGTATAAAAATAGCTAATATTAAAATCCCCATCATGACCTTTGTGGTAATCGCCTTCTTGGCGTGGGGCATTACTAAGCTTATGCGAACCAAACTAGGCCAGGACTTTAGGGCGGTGGGGCAGGATATGGCTGTGGCAGGAGTATCTGGGATTAATGTGGATCGTACCCGTATCATAGCTATTATTCTCTCCACTGTGCTAGCTGCCTGGGGACAGTTGATTTTTATCCAGAACATCGGTACTCTAAATGTGTTTAACAGCCACGAACAAGTAGGTACTTTTGCTATTGCCTCTCTTCTCGTGGGTGGAGCATCGGCGTCGCGAGCCAATATCGGCCAAGCATTGCTGGGCACTTTTCTTTTTCATACCCTGTTCGTGATCTCACCGCGAGCTGGCCAATCTCTCTTGGGCAGCGCACAAATTGGTGAGTATTTCCGAGTATTTGTCGCTTATGGCGTTATTGCCGTGGCCTTGGCTTTGCACGCCTGGGAAAGCAAGAAAAAATAGGGCCATGCCCTGTTGTACCATTGTCTTAGCCCCGGTCTAGCCGGGGCTTGCTTTATTAGCTTAGTATCTTGGCCAATAATGATGCTGTCAAGTTTTGAAATTCGGGTGCTTGAATAAATTTCCAGAATAGTTCTAGCTGTGACGTTGTTAAATCCGATAGTCCTTCTGCATCGGGGTTTATATTCAAACAATTCTTTGTTATACCCAGAACCTTCTGTAGGACTTCGATCCCTTCCTTTGTTTTTTCCGTAAACTGTACCGCAGTTCCTAACACCTCTTCTGCTCGACCACTCAATACAGCTTGGCGCATGGCCATTTTGCCCTGGGCTGCCAAGGTAGTCATCTCTGTTTTTTGCTCCGTTTCTTTATGTGCCTTGCTCATTTCTGTTTCTTGTTTAGCTGTTATCGCTGCATCTCTTTTCTCATCTTCTGATATTTCAGATGGTATTAGTGGCGCTCCTTGTAAGAGCCGAGAATCAATAAATATCTCCTGGCTTTCATCCATATGCTTTAACCTCCCACTTGCTTTTTTCTCCCCCGCATTACTTTATTCCAAGTATGTTCAGGTGGTGAAAGCACATTGGCCCTAAAACCTGAATACTGTTAGGAAGTAGAATACTTCGCAAGGAGGTAATAACGGATGGGAGAAAAAATGGACACGCTAACACAAAACCTGGAAAAAATGGTCAAAGAGCAGGGCCTATCCCCAGCCCAGGCAGTGTTGAAAGCCGGTATAGGTCTGGATAACAAGTCGGAGCTGTTAGAACTAGTTCAAGAAACGGGTATCGTGGATCAATCCGGGTCTGATTCGGCATCTCTCATACAGATGACTAAGCAATTAGTGGCCGGACTGGATCCCAATACCAAAAGATCGTTAGCTTCCTTTTTAAGTGAGATAATAAAGGAAAGTAATGTCAGTTCCCCACCAGCCGACGTGCAGCAGTTTATAACAGAGTTAGTTGGCCAAGAAAGTCCCTCTAAAATTAGGGAGATTGATTAATGATAGCAACGATCAGGTACCAAGAAGCTGTTGAAACCCTGGCTGTGCCAGGGTTTCAATAGCTAGTGATCTACCACAGTTATACCTACCGGAAGCATCCGCAGCTGCAGGCAATAAGGATTAGAAATAAAATGGTAAAAAATAGGATGAAAATCCACCAGCAGTTGTTGTTAAGGCCCAGGCCTTCTGCCATAATAATTATCCCCCTTTTTCTTATTGTGGAGGGATTAAAATCTGTCTCCTCCACTATCACAAATATGCGTTAGGGGAATGGTTTGCTACTTTCCCGATGCTAAAACTACATCTACCAGCTTGAAATTTACGGTATCCACTAGCCCTCGGTTGGTAATTCTAAGCTCTGGCAAAACAGCCAGGGGTAGCAAGGCCATGGTCATAAAAGGAGAAACGAGCTGACAACCTAGTTCCCGAAAGGCGGCCTCCAAGGCCTGGACTTGTTCACCCACCTTCTCCACCGGTTCCGGAGACATCAGGCCAGCAATGGGAAGAGGCAATAGTGCCAGCACCTCACCATTTCTTACTGCTACCATACCGCCGCCGCAGGCAACCAGGGCATTCCCGGCCACAGCCATATCGTCTTCGTTGGTACCCACAATAAGCAGGTTATGACTATCATGGCCTACAGTAGAAGCCACTGCTCCCTGTTCAAAGCCGAAGCCGCGAACATAGCCTAGCCCTATGGTACCTGAGCCATGGTGTCGCTCAATGGACGCCACTTTAGCCAAATCCTGGCCTGGGTCAGCATATAGTTTGCCTAGCCTAGCTTTCACCTGGGCTGTACGGCTAAGCGTCCCTACCTTGGCCTCGATAATCTCTATAACTCGAACCTCTACTAATCCGGTTTCGATCGGAGACGGAATCAGAAAATCAGCTGCTGTTAAGCTATCTTTAATATGGACCGAATCCCTTACCCACTCCGGATAGGGGTAAGAAGGTACATCTACCAGCAGCTGTCCGTCCTCAGCTACTATTTCTCCGTCCGTCATAACTTTTGCTGGCTCAAATTCGGCCAAATCTCGTACAAACAAAATATCGGCATAGCGGCCAGGGGCAATGCTGCCTAAATCACGGCTAACGCCAAAACATTCCGCTGGATTTAACGTAGCCATTTGAATGGCCCGAATAGGGTTTACTCCTTCTTCAATAGCTCGGCGTACCACATGATTGAGGTGCCCCACAGTAAGCAGTGTGTTCGGATGGGTATCATCGGTAACCAGTACTGCTCGTCGGCTGTCGATATTATATTCAGTGATGCTCTTTACCGTAGCTTTAATATCATGCCAGGCAGATCCTTCACGAAGCTTAGCATACATGCCCAGCCGCAGGCGGGCCAGGGCATCCTCGGCCCGAGTACCTTCATGGCAGGAAGCAATACCAGAAGCAGCATAAGCCTGCAATCCCACTTCTGTCTCCGGGATAGAATAGTGCCCAGTAATTACCTTATTGGCCTCTAATGTAGCCTTGAGCTCCCCGTGCACGCCAGGATCACCATTTAACACACCGGGAAAATTCATCATTTCACCCAGACCAATAATGCCCTCCCAAGCCATGGCCTCAGCCACTTCCTGCGGGCCAATAACAGCCCCGGCATCTTCAAACCCTGGTGCCGCTGGCACACAAGAAGGCATGGTACTAAAAACCTTTAGCGGTAGATTACGCCCTTCCTCTACCATTAATTTAATACCCCGCATCCCCAGCACATTGGCAATCTCGTGCGGGTCCATAAAAATAGTTGTCGTACCGCGGGGCACCACCGCCCGGGCAAATTGGGTAACACTTACCATGCTTGACTCCACATGGATATGTCCGTCCAATAAACCTGGGACTAAATAAAAACCACTAGCATCAATAATCCTAGTGTCCGGACCAATAGTATGGTCCGCCTGTCCCACCAGCACAATTCGCCCCGAATAGATGGCCACATCTGCTGTGATAATCTCGGCTGTAAAAACGTTTACAACTTTACCACCTTTAATTACCGTATCGGCCTTAAATTTACCTTGAGCGGCCGCGGCTAGTTCTGCTGTTAGTTCCGATAAAGGACGACGCTTAATTTTATACACTGCTTAACCTCCTACTCTTACGTTATCCTGTCTCGCTATTGCAAGCCAGTTCGTATTCTTTATTATCATCCGCATCTAATTTTCGCTACCTTAAGGCTGGCTTCCTGCCAAGCGTTGAAAAAGGTGCCCACTACTTCAAACAGTTTGTCTGAATGTGATCAGAAAGTTGCTATCCAAGGTTTTAATTACAAGTGTAAGATAAATTTAATTGCTTCTTTTCTTGTTCCATCCTTATTACGGGCTCCTAGTCAAATTTGAAAACTGATCTTGGTTCCACTACAATATGTCCGTTATGGGTAGACTAATGTTTATGATTTACGTACAAAGGAAGGGTTGCTAAATGACAGACAAACAGCTTACAGCACTCAAGGAACGTGTGGTGGAAGCAATTACCGCCGCTAGCGC
>JAAYWY010000272.1 GCA_012516165.1 Bacillota bacterium | reverse complement strand
CGCTTAACGATATCAAGGCAGCCCAGGAACGGCTGCACGGTATTATTCATCGCACGGAACTTACGTATAGCCGAACATTTAGTGAGATCTCGGGCAATGTAATCTATCTTAAAAACGAGAACTTGCATAAAACAGGGAGCTTCAAGCTTCGGGGAGCTTTCAACAAGATTGCTACTTTGAGCGACGAGGAGAAAAAGCGCGGTGTTATTGCTTCTTCGGCTGGGAACCATGCACAGGGAGTGGCCTTAGGGGCTACATTGTATGGCATCCCGGCAAAAGTGGTGATGCCAGCCGGAGCACCGCTGGCCAAAGTAGCGGCCACTCGCGGTTACGGTGCGGATGTGGTTCTTTATGGAGCTGCTTACGATGATGCTTATGCTAAAGCCTGCCAGCTAAAGGAAGAGACGGGGGCTGTGTTTGTGCATCCGTTTAATGATCCCTATGTTATTGCTGGTCAAGGAACCATCGGCTTGGAAATTATGGAGGATTTGCCAGATTTGGATGCAGTGGTTGTTCCTGTGGGTGGTGGAGGGCTTATTGCTGGTATTGCTGCAGCGGTAAAGGAAATAAAGCCGAATGTGAAAGTGATCGGCGTGGAGGCGGCGGGGGCACCGTGTATGCTGGCGTCTTTACAGGCGGGTTACATTACAGCTCTTAATTCAGTAGCTACCATTGCTGATGGGATTGCTGTGAAACAACCAGGTGATATGACATTTAACATGGTGAAGCACTATGTCGACGATATTGTAACGGTGGAAGACGAAGAGATTGCTTATGCCATTTTGATGTTACTAGAACGAGCCAAGGTTATTGCTGAAGGAGCTGGGGCAGTACCGGTGGCGGCTATACTGCAGCATAAGCTTAACTTGACTGGTAAGAAAGTGGCTGCTGTGGTCTCAGGGGCTAATATCGATGTAAATATACTAGCCCGGGTGATCGACCGCGGCCTAGTTAAAGCGGGACGCAAGGTCCAATTTAGAATGATCATTCCCGACCGTCCAGGCCAACTGCAGCAAGTATTGTCCACTATTGCCGAGACACAAAGCAATGTGGTGGGTATTGATCACGACCGCAGCAAGCGTCACGTAGCCGTAGGTTATGCAGAAGTAGAGTTTGTTTTAGAAACGCTAGATAAAGCCCACGCTGATACCTTACTTTCCATGCTTACCGCTAAAGGCTATGAGATAGAAATACTATAAAGCACAAGGCGATGGTGTAAAAATTTGCTGAGTATTGCTACTCTGGTTTTGCTGGGACAATGATATCAGAAAATTGTTTTTGTACCCTTTGTTATGATATGAGCAGGAATTTTGGCTTGAGTGTCTAAATATATAGTCACGTCCGTGTATCATAAACAGTTGTACACGGATAAGCAGGGGAAGGAGGGTTGGGAGGGGGTTTGCACGGGTTTGTAAGTATGAAACCAATGAGATGATTGGTAAGAGGGAGGAAAAGCGCGGTGGTAAATAAAAGAATGCGTTTACTGGCTTGGGCGTTAATTGGATTACTCGTACTTACAACAGTGGGTTGTGCCCAAAAGCCAGCAGAGCCACAAAAACCAGGGGAGTCACAAGCCGAAGGTGACGTTATTAAAATCGGTGTGTTTGAGCCTATGACTGGTGATTCGGCTGCTGGTGGACAAATGACCTGGGAAGGCATTGAACTGGCCAACAAACTGCACAACGAAGTGCTTGGGAAAAAAGTGGAATTGGTTCTGGTGGATAACAAGACCGACAAGAATGAAGCAGCTAACGCGGTGATTCGCTTAATCGAGAAGGAAAAGGTGTCAGCTATCATCGGGAGTTATGGCAGCTCTTTATCCATGGCGGCAGGTCCTATTGTACTGGAAAAGAAAGTACCGGCAGTGGGTTGTTCTCCAACTAACCCGCTAGTTACTAAAGATAATCCATATTACTTCCGTGTTTGTTTTATTGACCCCTTCCAGGGAAGTGTCATGGCTAAATATGCTTATGAGGATCTAGGAGCCAAAACGGCAGTTATCGTTCGCAATGTGGCCGATGCTTACTCAGTGGGGCTAAACAATTACTTTAAGGAAGCGTTTATTAAACTTACTGGTGATGAAAAGTCTATTTTAGCCGAACTAGACTATCAACAAGGGGATCAGGACTTTACAGCTCAGTTAACAAGTATTAAAAAACTAAATCCCGATGTTATTTTTGCTCCCGGTCCCTACAACGATGGTGCCCTTATGATCAAACAAGCGAGGGGCCTTGGCATCACCGCTCCCTTCATGGGCGGAGATACTTGGGAGGCACCGGAGTTTATCCAAATTGGCGGCAAAGATGTGGAAGGAGTAACCTTATCCACCCACTACAGCGTCGATGCTGCTCCTACAGAAGCGGCTAAAGAATTTGTGGATGCCTATAAGGAAAAGTTCAACAAAGAACCTAATGCGTTTGCGGCTTTAGGGTACGATGCCTATATGGTTATTCTCGACGCCATCGAGCGGGCTAATTCTTACGAGCCCACTGCTATTCGCGATGAGCTGGCGAAGACGGTTGGTTTTAAAGGTGTCACCGGCACTATTACCTTAGATGAAAATGGCGATGCCACCAAAAGTGCTGTTATCCTTCAGGTTCAAGACGGAGTGTTTAAGTATCTGACAACAGTGGAGCCGGATTAAAGTCTGACGGGGACAGTGCGGGCTAAACCCGGCTGTCCCCAACATCTGCAAAGTGAGGCATGACCATGACAGCAACTGAGTTTTTACAGCACTTGGCCAACGGTGTTTCTTTGGGCAGCCTATATGCGCTTATAGCCATTGGGTATACCATGGTTTATGGTATTATCCGATTAGTGAATTTTGCCCATGGCGACTTACTTATGGTGGCTGCTTATATAGCTTTTTACGGCATACTTTTATTTAGCTTACCGTGGCCGCTGGCTTTTATAGTGGCAGTAGTGTTAACTACACTGATAGGAGTTACCATTGAGCGGGTAGCCTACCGACCGCTGCGGGATGCCCCCCGCATTACGGTTCTTATTTCCGCTATCGGTGTGTCTTTTCTTCTGGAAAATTTAGGGTTGGTAGTGTTTGGCGGTCGTTCTAAAGCGTTTTATGTTCCCCCGTTTTTTGCCGCTATTAATCATATTGGCGAGACGGCGGTGCCCAATCTGGTTTGGTTCATTCCGTTAGTAACAGTGGCATTGTTACTAATACTGATGCATCTACTTTATCGTACTCGCATTGGTATGGCTATGCGGGCTGTGGCCCGCGATCTAGATACGGCTCGTCTAATGGCTATTGACGTGGACCAAGTGATTTCCTTCACCTTTATGGTGGGCTCTAGTTTGGCGGCCATAGGGGGACTCATGTGGGGGCTCAAGTTTCCTCAGATCAACCCTCTCATGGGAGCAATGCCAGGCCTTAAATGTTTTATTGCTGCCGTTGTCGGTGGGATCGGCAATATTGGTGGGGCCGTGGTAGGTGGCTTCGTGTTGGGGGTTGGCGAGATTTTGTTGGTGGCATTCTTTCCTGAATTGGCCGGTTACCGTGATGCTTTTGCCTTTATACTTTTGATTTTAACTTTGCTCATCCGTCCCACAGGCCTCTTGGGTGAGCGGGTGGCAGAGAAGGTGTAACATATGACAAGAAAAAACAATTACCTTTATACCTTAATGGCCGTAGCGGCACTGGCAGTGGTGGTGGCTTGGGCACAAACAGGTCTATTTGGTTTGCTATCTCCCTGGGATGCCTACACCGTGCGAATCATGAATTTATGCGCTATTAATATTGGTTTGGGGTTAGCTCTTAATTTGGTCAATGGTTTTACAGGGCAATTTTCTCTGGGCCATGCCGGCTTTATGGCCATAGGCGCCTACACAGTAGCTCTCTTGGCGATGTCGCCAGCTGTGAAACAAATGAACTTTTTTATGGTACCGCTGATAGCACCGTTTGATAAGATCCAAATATCGTTTTGGGCAGGAATCTTATGGGGCGGATTGCTGTCGGCCTTTTTCGGTTTCTTGATTGGTGCCCCGGTGCTACGTTTACGGGGCGATTATCTCGCTATTGCCACATTAGGTTTTGCCGAGATTATTCGCGTGGTTATCATCAATGTAAAGGGCCTTACCAATGGTGCATTGGGGTTAAAGGGAATCCCTGTTTACACCAACTTATGGTGGACTACGGCCTATGCTGGGCTTACCGTTCTTTTAATGGTCCGGTTAATAAAATCCAGCTATGGTCGAGCCTTGAAGGCTATTAGGGAAGATGAGATAGCAGCTCAGGCTATGGGTATAGATGTTTTTTACCACAAGATGTTGGCTTTTGTATTGGCGGCTTTTATTGCCGGCGTGGGTGGTGGCCTACAAGCCAGTTTGATCGGCAGTATTGACCCAGCAATGTACAAACTGCCCCTCACGTTCCAGATACTTCTTATGGTGGTGCTAGGTGGCATGGGATCCATTACCGGAACGGTGATTGCAGCCACCATAGTTACGGCTCTAATGGAAATACTGCGGTTTGTGGAATCGCCTCTGACTTTGGGTGCTATCCATTTACCGGGTATTCCCGGTATGCGCATGGTAGTGTTTTCGCTGCTCCTTATTGTGGTCACGCTGTTTTATAGCCATGGCTTGATGGGAGACAAGGAATTTTCTTGGGACCTACTCTTTAGCCGACGGACTAAGCAGGGGGTGACCCAATAATGGCACTATTGGAGCTAAAAAACATAACCATGCGTTTTGGTGGTTTGACGGCAGTGAATAACTTTAACCTACAGTTGGAAAAAGGGGAACTGGTAGGCTTGATCGGTCCCAACGGGGCCGGCAAAACCACGGTCTTTAATATTATTACAGGGGTTTATCGGCCTACTTTTGGCCAGGTATATTTGGCCGGTGAGGATATCACCGGTTTTAGGCCCGACGTTATCACCAAAAAGGGCATTGCCCGTACCTTTCAAAATATCCGGTTGTTTGGATCACTTACAGTGCTGGATAATGTGTTGGTGGCTCAGCACTTACGCTTAGACGCATCGCCGTTGGAGGCGGTGCTGGGAGTGGGGCGGTACTCTGACCGCGAAAAGAAAATGTATGATCGGGCAATGGAACTGTTAAAAGCAGTAGAATTAGAAGCTGTAGCTGGTGAACAGGCAACCTCGCTTCCCTATGGCCAGCAACGCCGATTGGAAATTGCTCGGGCGCTGGCTACCGAGCCGAAGGTGCTCCTTCTGGACGAACCAGCAGCAGGGATGAATCCGGCAGAGACAGTGGACTTAATGAACTTTATCCAGCGTATTCGCCAACAGTTTGGGCTTAGCATTTTGCTCATTGAACACCAAATGCGGGTAGTGATGGGTATTTGCGAGCGTATTACTGTATTAGAATATGGTCAAACCATTGCTGAGGGTCCGCCGG
>JAAYWY010000271.1 GCA_012516165.1 Bacillota bacterium | reverse complement strand
TTTGGGTTAGAACAACAAGACGCCGGTGAGATCATCTATGGAAATCAAAAAGTTAAAATCAACAGCCCCCAGCAGGCTATGAGATTGGGCATCGGCATGGTGCACCAGCATTTCATGCAGGTGCCCTCCCTTACCGTTGCCTAGAATGTAGTTTTAGGTCAGGAGCCAAGGCGGGGACTAAAGCTGGATTTGTCCGCCGCACGGCAGCTGGTGCGAGAGGTATCAACCCGTTATGGCCTAGCGGTGGATCCAGATGCCAAGGTGCGCGATCTCCCGGTTGGTATACAGCAGAGGGTGGAAATTATCAAGGCTTTGTCCCAAGGGGCAAAACTGCTTATCTTAGATGAACCTACGGCGGTTTTAACTCCGCAGGAAACAGAAGAACTTTTCCAGGTTTTAAAGAATATGGCTCGTCAAGATAAGACGATTATTTTTATATCTCATAAGCTCAAGGAAGTGCTTACTATTTCTGATACTATAACCATTATGCGTGCAGGACAGGTGGTAGCAAATCTTGAGACGGCCTCCACCAGCGAGGAAGAAATTGCTCGCCTTATGGTGGGGCGTCCTGTGTTGCTGCAAGTGGACAAAAAAGAAGCTCAAATGGGTGAGCCGGTATTAGAAGTAAAGGATCTTTGGGTAGCCAATCACCAAGGACTTCCTGCCCTGCAAGGAGTGTCTTTTACGCTGCATTCTGGAGAAATCCTTGGTATCGCTGGCGTTCAGGGAAACGGCCAAACAGAGCTGGTGGAGGCCATAAGCGGTCTTATTCGGGTAGAGCACGGCGCAATAATAAAACAAGGTCAGTCACTGAAAGGCTTAACAGTGGAAAAAATACGACGTGCTGGGGTAGCTCATATTCCCGAGGACCGTTTTCAGCGCGGCCTTTGTGGGTCAGCTACTGTGTTAGAAAATATGATCGCAGGCCAACAATACGAAGGCTCTCCCTTTGTTCGTCGCGGTATAGTTAACTGGGAGAAGGCAGCAGAGTATACCAAGAAAGCAATAGATCAGTACGCCATTAAGGTTGGTAGTATTTATGATCTTGCGGCCTCCTTGTCAGGTGGCAACGCTCAAAAGGTAGTGGTGGCGCGGGAGTTTAGCACCCATGCCGATGTGCTGCTTGTCTCGCAGCCTACACGGGGAGTGGATATTGGGGCCATTGAATTTATCCACAAGTGTTTGGTGGCTAAAAGGGATGCGGGATGCGCTATTCTTTTAGTATCAGCTGATTTACAAGAGATACTCTCTTTAAGTGATAGATTACTAGTATTGTATGAGGGACAATTTGTAGCGGAATTGGATCCGGGGCAAACCAGCGAGGAAGAACTTGGCTTATATATGTCCGGAGCTCGGCGAATGAATGTCAGAGAGAAAGCGGTGGGCGCTGGTGCGTAATAATAAGGTTAAGATTGCTGACTTTATACTACGAAATATTGTGCGACCGTTGCTGGCTATCCTTATGGCTTTGCTAATAGGGGCGCTAATTATTCTTTTGTCTAATCAGAGTCCAATAGAAGCGTACAGTAAAATGTTCTTTGGCGCTTTTGGTAATTTTAACCGGGTGGCGGAAACTTTAGAACGGTCTATTCCCGTTACCATCGCTGCTCTAGGAGTGTCAGTGGCTTTTAACTGTGGCGTTTTTAACGTTGGTGTAGAAGGTTCGCTTTATCTGGGTGCTTTTATGGCGTTTTTGCTGGGGAATAAACTGGTTCTTCCACCGGTTATCCACGTGTTGGTAACTCTCGTGGGGTCTATGGTGGTGGGTGCTGCCTGGGCTTTTGTACCGGGCTATGCTCGGGCGTACTATAAAGCTGATGAATCTGTTACCACTATTTTGCTAAACTATGTGGCCATACTGCTCACTTCCTACTTGGTAGCTGTTCCGTTCAAAGACCTTACCGCCGGTACCCAGCAGACACCGCCTATTAACCCCAGTGCTTATCTACCCCGGTTTTGGGCTTCTTCTCGTGTGCACGCGGGCCTTTTAATTGGGATAGGGCTGGCGTTCTTTCTCAATTGGGTTTTCCGCCGCACTACATTAGGTTATAACATTGGCATGGTGGGTAAAAGCAGTACCTTTGCTGAGTATGCAGGAATTAATGTACCTCGTACGATGGTAAAGTCAATGCTCATAAG
>JAAYWY010000039.1 GCA_012516165.1 Bacillota bacterium | reverse complement strand
AATAATGTCCCCATATCTCCGGAACAGTTCAATTTGCTGTACCTTCGCCTACAGGCTTACCTACAAGGAAGGGAATTATTTGTTTTTGATGGCTTTGCCGGAGCGGACCCAACTTATCGTCTTCCCATTAGAGTAATTAATGAATTTGCCTGGCAGAACATCTTTGCCCACCAGCTATTTAGACGCCCTTCAGCGGCCGAGCTGGAAGAACACAAACCGGAGTTCACCATCATTGCTGCTCCAGGATTTAAAGCCCAACCGGACATAGACGGTACTAATTCCGAAGCCTTTGTTATTTTGGATTTTGAACAGCGGTTGGTAATTATCGGTGGAACTTCCTATGCAGGGGAAATCAAGAAGTCGGTGTTTACAGTAATGAATTACCTGTTACCCTTGCGCGGTGTTCTGCCTATGCACTGCTCGGCTAACATAGGAACAGCTGGAGATGTAGCCCTGTTTTTTGGTTTATCAGGCACGGGCAAAACAACCTTGTCAGCTGATCCAGAGCGCTTTCTTATAGGCGACGATGAACATGGCTGGTCGGACAACGGCATATTTAACTTTGAAGGTGGCTGTTATGCTAAGACTATTAGGCTATCCCAGGAACATGAACCGCAAATATGGGATGCCATTCGTTTTGGAGCTGTGCTGGAAAACGTGGTAGTAGATACCAACACCAGGCAAGCAGATTATGATAACGACAGCTTGACTGAAAACACCCGGGCGGCTTACCCGATTGAACATATCCCCGGCGCTGTGGTATCAGGCAGAGGTGGTCATCCTCAGACGGTAGTTTTTCTCACGGCCGATGCTTTTGGTGTGCTGCCACCGGTAGCTAAACTCACTAAAGAACAGGCTATGTATCACTTTATTTCCGGTTACACGAGCAAGTTGGCTGGTACCGAACGGGGTATAACTGAACCCCAGGCCACGTTCTCCACCTGCTTTGGCGCACCGTTTTTGCCGTTGGCACCAACAACGTATGCGGAACTGTTGGGTGATCGAATTACGCGGCATGATGTAGATGTGTATCTTATCAACACTGGTTGGTCAGGGGGGCCGTATGGCATAGGGCAACGCATGAATCTACGCTATACGCGGGCCATGGTACGAGCAGCTATTGATGGCAGACTTAAAAAAGCCAGTTATCAACAGCACCCGGTATTTCAGGTGTTAATACCTACTACTTGTCCCGATGTTCCGGCCGAGATACTAGATCCAGCAGCTACTTGGCAGGATAAAGAGGCCTATGAGCAGGCAGCTAAAGCACTGGCCGCTCGTTTTGTAGCTAATATGGATAAGTTTGATGTGCCAGCTGAGATTCTGTCAGCAGGGCCTATAGCTTAATAAGAACAGGGTGAAAGACGTGGCGAGTTTAAGCCAGCGTCTAAAAGACAGGGCTAAGGAGTTGGGATTGTCTCCGGTGGGGATAACCACAGCGACACCTCTTTATGAAGCCAGAAGAATATTAGAACAAGCTGAAGCGCTGCCGTTTACTACCGGCAGCGTGCTTCAGCGGACAGATCCGAAGTTGGTTTGGCCAGAGGCCAAATCGGTGATGATGGTGGGTCTGCCGTATATAGTACCAGCCGAGGGCCCCCAAGCTGGCACGTTACAAGGATACTTTGCCGCCGGTTCCGGTGGACAAGATTATCATTGTGTACTCAAAGAGAAGTTAGCCGAACTGGCTGCTTTTTTGCAAAGCGAAGCTCCCGGTGCCTTAACTGTTCCTTTTGTGGATACAGGACCATTGGTGGAAAGAGCTTTGGCTTATCGGGCTGGGCTAGGGGTGTGGGGGGAAAATAACTTTGTGCTTCGCCCTCAAGTTGGTTCAGCTTTTTTTCTGGGTGGTTTGGCTACAAATGTGGATTTAATTTCTGATTCGTCCATTGCTGGTACCTGCTTACAGTGTGGACAATGTCGGGATGCGTGTCCTACCAATGCTTTGGATACACCTTACCTACTGGATTATCGGCGCTGTTTGTCCTACTGGACTCAAGCCAAAGAGGTTATGCCACCTGAGCTGCGACCACTTTTGGGCAATCGACTTTACGGTTGTGACACTTGTCTTAGGGCTTGCCCGCTAATAGAAAAATCACCCCTTGACGGGGTGACAGTTGATTTAGCTACTTTTTTGGCAATTGGTAACCGGGAGTTCAAACAACGGTACGCTTCCAGCAGTTTTGCTTGGCGTGGCCGGACAGTACTTCAACGCAATGCTGTCTTAGCTTTAGGAAATTCCGGTCGGGAAGAAGCTATTCCTATCCTGATCCCGTTACTTTCTGATCCTAGAATATCAATTAGAATAACTGCAGCCTGGAGCTTAGGACAGTATGGCGCTTTTGAGTCCCGTTTAGCCTTGGCAAAATGTTTGCAACAAGAAATAGAACCGAGTGTACAGGCAGAAATTAAGAAAGCCCTTAACGAATCTCCACGTAAATGGTAATAACTTCTTCCCTCAGTTCACGGGCAGTGTTCCAAGCCACTATCCGATAGCGACCAGGTTCTACTTGTCGGCCAGCACTGTCCACTT
>JAAYWY010000285.1 GCA_012516165.1 Bacillota bacterium | reverse complement strand
GTCTGAACTAATTCGCGTGCCTTAGCCGGAGTCATCTGACTAAAGTACTCATCGTTTATCTGAACACTAGGACCTCCATTACAGCGTTCTAAACAGAACGTAGCGCCTAGATCGAATTCCTCGCCACTAGTACATTCGGCAATGGATTCTTGGAATGCTTTAAGGACATCGTAGGCACCTTTTAGATAGCAAGAAGTTCCAACACATACTCGAATCTTTGTTTTGGCATCCTTAACCGGCTCCACTGCTACCTCCTCCCCGCTTATCCGCCGCCGTGGCGAATAGGTGGTGTGAAGAAGCTCTTCGGCTTTTTCACTTCCCGGTTGCCCTAAATGCTGCCGATATAGGCGTTCCACCATGGGATTATCATTAGCGCAGCGCAGCTCGCGCTGTTTATCGATACTATATAATCCTTGGGCTCGCATACGACGCCGCTCGGCATCATTGGGTAGCGGCTGACCACCACCGCCAACACAGCCACCAGGGCAGGCCATGATCTCCACCAGGTGATACTGACGCTCCCCTCGTTTAATAGCTTCTAATACTTCTTTAGCTTGAGCTAGGCCATGTACTACCGCCACTTTTATCTCCTGTTGGCCAATGGTTAGGCTGGCTTCTTTCAATTGATCCATCCCGCGCACAGCTGTAAATTCCACAGCTGGCGTTTTACCATCCACTGCACGAGCCGCCGTACGCAGTACAGCCTCGGCCACACCACCGGTGGTTCCAAAAATAACTCCTGCTCCTGTGGCTACACCAAAGGGAAGATCGAAAGCTTCCGCCGGTAAGCGGTTGAAATCTAAGTTAGCCTGCCGCACCATTTGTGCTATTTCCTGAGTAGTTAAAACAGCATCCACATCGAGCATGCCCGCTTGTCCTAATTCCCGCCGCTGGGCTTCAAACTTCTTGGCTGTACACGGCATAATGGAAACCACATATAAGTCCTCGGCTGCAACCTCCAACTCTGCTGGCAAATAAGCTTTAGCCACCGCACCAAACATAGCCTGAGGTGAACGACAGCTAGAGATGTTATCTAGATATTCAGGATAAAATTGTTCAGCAAATTTAACCCAAGCCGGGCAACAAGAAGTAAACAGGGGCAAATGGTCATCATTGCGCAGGCGTTCCACAAATTCGTGGTATTCCTCTTGTACTGTCAGATCGGCGGTAAAGGATGTGTCGTAAACATGATCAAACCCTATTCTTCTAAGGGCAGCTACTAGTTGTCCTGTGCTAATGGTGCCTGGTTCTTGCCCAAAAGCCTCACTAAAGGCAACCCGCACCGCCGGCGCTACCTGGACCACAACTTTCTTTCGGGGATCATTGATGGCTGCCCATACCCGATCCACGTCCGATTTGACTGTCAAAGCCCCGGTTGGGCACACCGCAGCACACTGACCACAGTTGACACAGGCCACTTCGTTCATTTTTTTGCCAAACGCCGGTACCACCTCAAGCCGGCTACCACGATGGGCAAAACCTAAAACGCCTACGCCTTGTATCTCCTCGCACATACGGACACAATCACCACAGAGAATACACTTAGACTGGTCGTGCACTAAAGCCGGTCCCACATCCACTGTTCCCGCCGTCTTCTTCTGGGCAAAACGCACATCTCGTACGCCTAAAGAATAGGCCAATTCTTGCAGACGACAACTGCCATTTTTATCGCAGGTGGTGCAATCACGATTATGATTAGATAGTAGTAATTCCAAAATTAACCGCCGATGGTGCAACAACCGCTTAGTATTAGTGAATATTTTCATGCCAGCAACTGGAGGCTGAACACAGGCTGCATAAAGCTTTCCCCGGTCGTCTTCCACCATGCACATTCGGCAGGCACCGTAAACTGACAGCTCTGAATGATAACAAAAAGTGGGCAAGTCAATACCGGCATTGCGAATAACCTCAAGAAGATTCTTCTCACCATTTAATTCTACTTCTCGCCCATCAACCATCATGGTTGCCATGTTAATTCACCTCCCGGATAGCGTGAAAAGCGCACTGCTTAATGCATGCCCCGCAACGGATACACCGCTCAGGGTCTATGGTGAACGGCTGTTTGATTTGACCGCTAATGGCACCCACTGGACAGTTTCTAGCGCAGCGACCACAGCCGCGGCATTTTGAAGCATCTATTTCAAACCGGCGCAAGGCACGGCAGACACCAGCCGGGCACCTCTTATCACGTACGTGGGCCAAATATTCATCGCGAAAATGTTTCAGTGTAGACAGTACCGGGTTAGCAGCTGTCTGCCCTAAACCGCAAAGCGACATATCATGCACCATGTGCGCAATTTCTTCTAGAAGACCTAAATCCTCTTCGGTCCCCTCGCCACCTACAATGCGCTCTAAAATTTCCAGCATACGGCTAGTTCCTTCCCGGCACGGTATGCATTTACCGCATGATTCCCGCTGGGTAAAATCCATAAAAAACCGAGCCACCTCTACCATACAGGTGCGCTCATCCATAACCACCAAGCCACCAGAACCCATCATGGCACCGGCTCGCTTAAGGGAATCAAAATCAAGCGGTAAATCCAGGTGTTCTTTAGTTAGGCAAGCACCAGAGGGACCACCGATCTGAACGGCTTTAAACTCCCGGTCATCTTTGATACCACCACCGATATCAAAGATTACTTCACGTAAAGTAGTGCCCATAGGCACTTCAATAAGGCCCGTGTTTTTTACATTGCCCGTCAGAGCAAAAGCCTTGGTGCCATGGCTGGTAGGTGTTCCCAAATTGGCAAAGGCCTGGGCCCCTTCGCGCATAATAAAGCTGACGTTAGCAAACGTTTCCACATTATTAAGCAGGGTGGGACAGCCAAACAATCCTTTTTGTGCCAACCGCGGTGGCCGAGGAACCGGCATACCCCGCTTACCTTCAATGGACGCCACTAAAGCCGATGATTCACCGCAAACAAAAGCTCCTGCTCCCTGGTTGATATGGAGGCGGAAAGAAAAACCAGTTCCCAAAATATTATCGCCTAAGAGACCATATTCCTCGGCTTCTTGGATAGCTTTAGTTAACCTTTCCACAGCTAACGGGTATTCGGCCCGAACATAGATATAACCTTCAGCTGCACCTACAGCATAGCCAGCGATAATCATGCCTTCAAGGACTTTGTGGGGGTCTCCTTCCATAATGCTCCGATCCATGAAAGCCCCCGGATCGCCTTCGTCACCATTGCAAACCACATACTTAGTGTCGCCGGCTGCTTGACGTACCGCCTGCCACTTTCTGCCAGTGGGGAAACCTGCTCCGCCCAGTCCCCTTAGACCAGAGGCTAAAACTTCTTCCACCACCTGATCAGGCCCATACTCTGTCAAAGCCCGTGCCAGACCCTTATACCCATCGCGAGCGATATACTCTCTAATGTCTTCTGGATTCATATGACCACAATTGCTCAATGTTTGGCGGTGCTGTTTTTTATAAAAGGGAATATCTTCCTCCCGATCATAATGTTTATCACCGCTAGAACTCATATAAGTTAGCCGCTCAACACACCTGTCGCCGATTATGCTCTCTTGTATAATTTCCTCCGCATCCTCTGGGCGCACGTGAACATACATAAAATTATGTGGTTCAATTAAAACTAAGGGACCCATTTGACAAAAACCACGGCAACCGCTTTTATCTAGTTGGGTGGCATTATTCGGCACGTCATGCTCTAACAGATAATCTAAGTCCACAGCAACACCAGTTTTTTCGATGGCTTTCTTTAAAGCAGCATGAACCAAAAGTGAGCCATTGGCCACGCATCCCGTGCCAGCACAAACTAGAATACGTTTAGCTGCTTTCTCTGTAGCCTGACGGTACATAGCGGCAAGCCGATTGAGATCCTCACCTGATCTAATTTTCGCCATGCTCTTTCCCCCCTGCCAGTTCGTCGATGATAGCCACGATTTTCTCTGGTGTTGCCTGCCCGTATACCTCACCATTGATGGTCACTACGGGTGCCAGCGCACAGGCTCCTAAGCAGGCCACTGTTTCCAAGGTAAACATGAGGTCACTAGTAGTTGTTTGGCCTTCCTTAAGCCCTAACCGGTCACGAACAGCCGTCAGTATCTCGTCCGAGCTGTGTACATGGCATGCGGTACCATCGCAACACCTGATCACGTATTTTCCTTTTGGTTCTAGAGAAAAGTTCTCGTAAAAAGTAGCCACTCCAAAAACCTTAGCTGGGGATAATCCCATTCCCGTTGCCACATACTGCAGTACTTCTTCTGGTAAATAGCGATAAACTTCTTGTACTTCTTGTAAAACAGCTACCAATCGTTCCGGCCGGCGTTGGTGTCGCTCTAGAATTTCGTTGACCGCTGCAAAACGGCGACCGCAGCTTAACTCCCCATTGGCCACAACTGACCCCTCCATTTCGTTACTATTATATCATGCGTCTTGTCACTTTCTCGACAATATATAGCCGACTGCACCCCTCCCCTTTTTCAGATTTGATTGATAAGTTCTTAATTCTACTGTTCATAGCACTTTTCCCAAAAGACTTTTTTCTCACAAAAACAAAAGATGCTATAATTAGCCTAATTACTGCTAGGCTAAGTATAGCATCTTTGTTATGTTTCCGTCAATTATATTTGACTAAATGAATATTTGTTGTCAGCTTCGTGACAACATTGGCCTTGGGTTGTCCTACTAATATATACGCCCTAGATGTTGGCTGAATCTTCTTTAGGCGTTTTATCTAAATAGAGGAGCAAAGACCAACGCCACAATGGTCATGAGCTTAATCAGGATATTTATCGATGGCCCCGAGGTATCTTTAAAAGGGTCGCCTACAGTATCGCCTACGACAGCCGCTGCATGGGCCGGGGTCCCTTTACCGCCATAATTGCCGCTCTCGATATATTTCTTAGCGTTATCCCAGGCACCACCAGAGTTGGCCATTTGGATAGCTACCAGCACACCAGTAACCAACGCTCCCGCTAAAAGACCACCTAAGGCTTCTTTCCCTAGTACCAAGCCGACAACTAGGGGAACAATTACCGCCATAAGACCAGGGGTAAGCATTTCCCTAAGAGCCGCCGCCGTACTAATATCTACGCAGCGAGCATAATCGGGACGGGCTTGGCCTTCCATCAGGCCGGGGATTTCCCGGAACTGACGACGGACTTCTTCAATCATATGAAAAGCTGCCCGACCTACCGCCTGCATGGTCATGGAAGAAAATAGATAGGGAAGCACCCCACCGATGAATAACCCCACCGTTACGCGCGCATCTAAGATATTTATCCCTGTCGCCTGCAAATCTACGGCAGTGGCATAAGCAGCAAATAAGCCTAGAGCAGTAAGAGCCGCCGA
The DNA here is from genome assembly GCA_012516165.1 of Bacillota bacterium. GTDB lineage: Bacteria > Bacillota > DTU030 > DUMP01 > DUMP01 > JAAYWY01. The sequence continues at coordinate 5,407 of JAAYWY010000285.1, read as the reverse complement.
GCCAATAGCAAATCCCTTACCGATGGCAGCTGTCGTGTTACCTACAGAGTCCAGGGTGTCGGTAATCTCTCGTACATGGGGATCTAGCTCCGCCATTTCCGCGATACCACCAGCATTATCAGCAATAGGACCATAAGCATCCACCGAAACTGTCATACCAGTAGTGGATAGCATACCCACGCCAGCTAAGGCAATACCATATAAGCCAGCAAAATGGTTAGCCACATAGATTGCTGCCGCTATCATGAGCACCGGCCAACCAGTACTAGCCATACCTACCGCTAAACCAGTAATAATGGTAGTCCCGGCCCCCGTCTGGGAAGCTTCGGCAATTCCCTGCGTCGGCTTGTAGTCAGCCGATGTGTAGTATTCGGACACCAAACCAATGCCTACGCCAGCCGCCAGCCCGGCGATTACGGCTAAAAAGGGACCGATTTCGCCGATAACTGATGTGGTCAGAAAATAACTGGCAATAGCCACCAAAACCGCACTGCCGAAAGTACCGTTGCGCAGTGCTCCTTGGACATTGCCTCCTTTGCCGCCCCGGACAAAAAAGGTGGCAATTATACTGGCCACAATTCCTACCGCTGCCAGCAGCAATGGTAACAGCACGCCGTTAAAGCCGTAAACTAAGATACCTATGGTCATAGCAGCAATGATGGAACCTACATAGGATTCAAACAAGTCGGCACCCATGCCAGCAACATCGCCCACATTATCGCCCACGTTATCGGCAATCACAGCGGGGTTGCGGGGGTCGTCTTCGGGAATACCAGCCTCTACTTTACCTACTAAGTCGGCCCCAACATCAGCGGCCTTGGTGTAAATACCGCCTCCTGCCCGGGCAAACAGAGCAATAGAGCTGGCACCTAGACCAAAACCATTAACGATATTAGGATCTTTAAATATTATGTAAAAGATCCCCAGGCCTAGTAATCCTAATCCTACTACTGACATACCCATAACAGCACCACCGGAAAAGGCAATGTCTAGCGCCGCTGCCTGTCCCTGGTGAGCAGCATTGGCTGTGCGCACATTGGCCCGCGTGGCCACTTTCATACCAATAAAGCCAGCACCAACCGAACATAAAGCACCAAAAAGAAAGCAAATAGCTGTTGGTAGATTGATAGCAAAAGCTAAAGCCGCAAACAGGACCACCACAAACACGGCCAACACTCGGTACTCACGAGTAAGAAAAGCCATAGCTCCTTCATGAATGGCACTGGCTATCTCCTGCATTTTAGGTGTACCTGCCTCGGCTTTGTTTACTCGACCAGCTAAGTAAAGCGCAAACACTAATGCCAATAGCCCGGCTAGCGGGGCTAGGATTGTAAGGGATTCCATTCTTTCTGTCCGCCTCCTCTTCAGACTACCTACTTCCTGTAATACCAAAAGCACCTACCTGTGGGTGGTAAGTGCCGCCTCAGCTAAAAGACCGTAAGAAGCAGTGCTAAAACCATAAAGGCTGCCGCCACATACTTGGTCCAAGCTCCTAACTTTTCGTTTAATCCTTTTTTCTTACTGAAAAAAGTTTCTCCTCCGCCGATGGAAAGGCCAGCGCTCTTGCCGGACTGTAAAAGAACTAACACAATAAGGCCAAGGCAAGCAATAATAAAGGCAATCAATAAAATAGTGTGCAGCATCTGTTTCACCCCCAGTATTAATCTACAGTGAAAAACCTATACACCAGGGTAGTTAGTCCCCGCGGCGTCTTCATAATTTTAGCACACCACAACATAAATAGCAACGCTCCCCGGCGTTTGTCGGCCGGGAAAGCATTGCTATTTGTACTCTAATTATCGGCTATTTGCAGCCAAAAGCAGTCTGGAAAGTTAGCGCTTGAATTTGAATACTTGTGGTCCAGCAAAACAGGCTTGTGCTCCTAGCATTTCTTCAATTCGGAGCAATTGATTATATTTGGCTACGCGTTCCGAGCGGGACGGGGCACCGGTTTTGATTTGTCCTGTGCCAGTAGCCACCACAATATCGGCAATAGTAGTATCTTCGGTTTCGCCAGAACGATGGGAGACCACAGCAGTGTAACCAGCTTGTTTAGCCATTTCGATAGCGGCTAATGTCTCCGTTAAAGTACCGATCTGATTAACTTTAATTAGGATCGAGTTGGCGACTTTTTCCGCAATGCCACGGCTCAAGAGCTTGGTGTTGGTCACGAACACATCGTCGCCTACAAGCTGTAGTTTAGAGCCCAAGCGTTCTGTTAGCTCTTGCCAACCTTCCCAGTCATCTTCGGCCAATCCATCTTCTAAGGAAACAATGGGATACTGCTGGGCTAAGCGAGCATAGTAGTCCACCATTTCTGAAGCAGTTAAGGTTTTCCCTTCGCCAGCCAACACATAGCGGCCATCATGATACAATTCAGAGGCGGCAGCATCAATAGCCAAGAAAACATCTTGACCGGGCTTGAGCCCTGCTTTTTCAATCGCTGTTACCAATAGCTCCAAAGCTTCCTCGTTGGACTTAAGATCGGGTGCAAAACCGCCTTCGTCACCCTGACCACTAGCCAAACCTTTGTCTTTCAAAACTTTTCTCAAGGTATGAAACACTTCAGCTCCGAGCCTTAGGGATTCAGCAAAGCTGTCAGCTCCAGCTGGGACCACCATAAACTCTTGAATATCCACATTGTTATCAGCGTGTTTACCACCATTTAATATATTCATCATCGGTACCGGTAACAACCGAGCAGCAGCCCCACCAATGTAGCGGTATAAAGGCAGGCCCACCGAATCAGCGGCTGCCCGCGCTACAGCTAGGGACACGCCTAGCATGGCATTGGCCCCCAGCTTACCTTTGTTTTCGGTACCATCTAGGTCAATCATGGTTTGATCAACAGCTAGTTGGTCCAAGGCATCCATACCAATAAGCTCCGGTGCCAATATTTTGTTGACATTATCTACAGCCTTGCGAACACCTTTTCCTAAGTAGCGGTCTTTATCACCGTCTCTTAGCTCCAATGCTTCGCGTGTTCCGGTGGATGCTCCCGACGGCACAGCAGCCCGACCAAAACTGCCGTCCTCTAAGGTAACGTCTACTTCTACTGTAGGGTTGGCTCGAGAATCTAGGATTTCACGAGCCCAAATATCTACTATGGTTGTAAACAAAGTTGCACCTCCTGTTACTCTTGCCAAGTGATGTAGTAACACATTGGCATATCGGAATAGTTCATCATGCCCATAATGCGGGGAAAGCTACTGCCCAAATTATAGGCGCGGGCCCTACATCAAAAACTATTTTTCCAACTTAGACTCGCACCAATAACGATTTCCCTGTCATCTCTTTCGGCTTAGGCAAATCCAGTAAGTCTAAAATAGTAGGTGCTACGTCGGCCAGGCGGCCCGGACATACTTGCCAACCTATGGCCTGCTCGGCCACCATAATAAACGGCACCTTGTTGCAGGAGTGAGCAGTATGGGGCTCACCATTTTCGTCCAACATTTCTTCCCCGTTACCATGATCGGCTGTTATTAGAGCCACTCCTTTTTGGGCCAGCACTGCAGGGACCACCTGTCCTAAGCAGTCATCGACCGCTGTCGCCGCCTTGATGGTCGCAGCAATGTCGCCGGTATGCCCCACCATGTCAGCATTGGCAAAATTTAAGATTACCACATCAAACTTCTGCTGGCAGAGTTCTTCCACCACAGCAGCCGCGATTTCGTAAGCACTCATCTCTGGTTTAAGATCATAAGTGGCTACTTTAGGCGAAGGGATGAGCCGTCTTTCTTCACCAGGAAAAGGTTTTTCCTCACCGCCGTTAAAAAAGAAAGTTACATGGGCATACTTTTCTGTCTCCGCAATGCGAAGCTGTTTTAATCCCTGACTGGATAAATATTGGCCTAAAGTATTAGTCAACCGCTCGGGGGGAAACGCCACTGGTGCCACTATGGTTTCGTCGTACTCAGTTAAACAAGTGAAATGGACCTGGGGCTTACTTATTCCACGATCGAAACTGGCAAAATCGGTATCCACCAGCGCCCGTGTTATCTGCCGAGCCCGGTCGGGGCGGAAGTTAAAAAAGATAATTACATCGCCATCATTTACCGTAGCCACTGGTTGGCCATCTGCTGTCTGCACCACTGTGGGACGTACAAATTCGTCGGTTTCGCCCCGTTCGTAAGCTTGCTCCACTGCGCTGTCGGCCGAGGGCGCTAGCTCGCCCTCGGCATTTACTAACGCCCTGTAAGCCAAGGCCGTTCGTTCCCACCGCTGGTCACGATCCATAGCGTAGTATCGTCCGCTTACAGTGGCAATTTGGCCGACATTAAGCTCTTTCATTTTTGTTTCCAGGGCAGATAGGTAAGCGCGAGCAGAGGCTGGTGGCACATCTCGACCGTCAAGAAAAGCATGTACAAACACCTGGTTCAAGCCATTTTTCGCTGCCAGCTGTAATAAAGCATACAAATGGTCCATATGGCTGTGCACACCGCCATCAGAAACTAAGCCCATAAGATGCAGCTTATGCCCTCGCGCCTTATTCACCGCCTCCAGCAACACCGGGTTAGTAAAAAAATCTCCCTCTCTGATAGCACGGTTAATGCGGGTAAAATCTTGATATACTACTCTTCCCGCGCCTAAATTAAGATGACCCACCTCAGAGTTGCCCATCTGCCCCTCCGGCAAGCCGACATCTTCCCCAGCGGCTGCCAATAGAGTATGAGGATAACAGTGCCAATATGATGTTAAGTGTGGGGTCTTGGCTTGTGCTAAAGCATTTCCTGGGCCATTTGGAGCACAACCCCAGCCGTCCATGATGATCAAAACTACTGGTTTTAGCGGCACAAACCTGCCCCCTCTATTTTGATGCCGACTTCACAATAGTCGCAAAGTCTTGGGCTTTAAGACTGGCTCCGCCAACTAGTGCACCGTCAATACCATCCAAGGTCAGAAAATCGCTACTGTTGGTGGCGTTTACGCTACCGCCATACTGAACCCGGACAGCATCAGCTGTATCGCTGCCAAACTTAGCTGCCACCACATCCCGGATTACTTGGGCCATGGCTGCCGCATCAGTCGGCTGCGCCGACCGGCCGGTACCGATAGCCCAGATAGGCTCATAAGCAATTACCAGTTGCGGTATTTGGTCTCTTGTCAACAGCTGTAAATCCACTTCCAGTTGGCTCTTGACCACGTCTTCTGCCCGTCCAGCTTCGCGCTCAGCCAGGTGTTCTCCCACACATAGGATGGGGATTAAGCCAACTTTGAATGCTGCTTCTAACTTCTTGGCAATATCGGCATCGGTCTCATGCTGATAAGCACGTCGTTCCGAATGCCCAACGATAACATAGCGTACACCCAAGTCCACCAACATTCCTGGTGCAATCTCACCTGTGTACGCCCCTTTCTCTTCCCAGAACAAGTTTTGGGCTCCCAAAGCTATCCGGCTTCCTGCTAT
>JAAYWY010000270.1 GCA_012516165.1 Bacillota bacterium | reverse complement strand
TGGTACAATAACTTCATCGCCATTATCAATCAAGGCTTGAAGGGTATTATAAATGGAATGTTTAGCTCCATTAGATACCACCACGTCAGCTGGTTCATAGTCCAGTCCATTGTCTCGCTTTAGCTTCATGCAAATGGCTTCTTTAAGCTCTGGAATACCTGCAGCCGGAGTATAGCGAGTGAACCCTTGTTTTATGGCCTCGATTCCAGCTGCTGCAATATGCTCTGGCGTATTAAAATCTGGTTCCCCTACGGTGAAGGATAAAACATCAATCCCTTGTCGTTTCATCTCTTTGGCCCTGGCATTCATGGCCAGGGTCGGTGAAGCACCAATAGTTTGCGCTCTGGTAGCCAGTCGCATAAAAACCCTCCTTAATATTTTAATATTTTAGTTGCATCTAGAATATCCACAAGCAGGGCAGACCACACAACCACTAGCGTGCTCTAACACCCCACCACAATCAGGACATTCAACCTTAATCGGCTCTTCTTCCGCCACGTCATCTTCATTAGAAATAAAAGTCGGGTCAGTACCTAACTTAAAGTTCTTTTCAATAGCTTTGCCAATGGCGTCTGGACAAGAGAGCACTTTGATTTCGCCCCCATTTTTACGCGATACCGTCGATAGGCAGCGAATACCTTTAAGTTGATCAATAATAGCCTCAATATCTACCCCCGAGCGCAAAGCCAAAGATACTAACCTAGCAGTAGCCTCTGACTGGGATGGACAACCGCCAGCTTTACCTGTACTGGTAAACACTTCGCAAATGCCATGTTCATCTCGGTTTACCGTTACATATAAGTTCCCGCAACCGGTCTTTACTTTCTCGGTGGTACCAGTCGTTATCCGGGGTCGTGGCCGGGGAAAAAGGGTTTCTGTTCCTCGGACATTCTTGCTCTTTGTCCCCTTCAGGTTAAGCACCTGCTTACTGCGACTGCGATCACGATAGATAGTAACGCCCTTGCATCCCAGATCATACGCCAACATATACACCCGACTAATATCTTTTACCGTAGCATCATGGCGGAAGTTCACCGTTTTGGAAACAGCATTATCAGTGTGCTTTTGGAAAGCAGCTTGCATTCTTATATGCCACTTAGGATCAATATCATGAGCAGTAGCAAATATCGCTTGCACATCTTCTGGTATTTCTTCCAGGCCGCGAACACTACCTTGTTGGATCAAACGTTGGATCATAGCTGTACTATAAAAACCCCGTTTTTTTGCCACTTCTAAGAAAACTGGATGTAGTTCCGGTAACTTATCATCGTTTAGCACATTGCGCACATAAGCTAAAGCAAATAAGGGCTCAATACCACTGGATGTCCCGGCAATAATAGAAATAGTTCCTGTGGGTGCAATGGTAGTTAACGTCGCATTACGCAGCTTAATCTGGCCTCTGTAGATACTCTTTTCCCAATTGGGGAATGGGCCTCGCTGTTCGGCCAGTTGGATAGACGCTGTCCGCGCTCTTTGCTGTATAAAATCCATAATTTTCTCGGCTAATGCCACTGCTCGTTCACTATCGTAAGGAATGCCAAGTTTAATTAATAAATCAGCAAAACCCATGACGCCAAGACCTATTTTACGGTTGCCCTTGGTCACCTCTTCAATCTGTGGCAGCGGATAGCGGTTTATATCTATAACGTTATCTAAGAAATGAACAGCCAACCCTGTCACCTGGCTCAATTGTTCCCAGTCAATCTCCATGCCGTCCTTTCCTGGGTGTACCATGAGACTTAAATTGATAGAGCCTAAATTACAGCTCTCATAGGGAAGGAGTGGTTGTTCACCACATGGATTTGTACTCTCAATAGGACCTAAGGCAGGCGTAGGATTGTCCCGGTTAAGTCGGTCCAAAAAAATAATTCCTGGTTCACCGCTGGCCCAAGCCATATTTACTATAAGATCAAAGACCTTACGTGCTGATATCCGCTTAACTTCCCGCCCTGTCCGCGGGTTGATCAGCGGGTAGTCGCGACCTTCTTTTACGGCTACCATAAAGTCCTCGGTTAAGCCTACTGATAGATTGAAATTAGTCAGAACGCCTTCCTTTTGCTTAGCTGTTATAAAATCGATAATATCCGGATGGTCCACCCTTAAAATAGCCATATTAGCTCCCCGCCGCGTTCCACCTTGCTTAATGGTCTCAGTGGCTACATCGAAAACACGCATGAACGACAGCGGCCCACTGGAAATCCCTTTGGTGGACATTACCACATCATTGTGCGGCCGAATACGGGAAAACGAAAATCCTGTACCCCCACCACTTTTATGAATGAGGGCGGTATTTTTTATCGCTTCAAAAATGCTTTCCATGGAATCTTCTACTGGTAGCACAAAACAAGCCGATAGTTGTCCCAACTCTCGTCCGGCATTCATCAGCGTAGGCGAATTAGGTAGAAACTCCAACTTCGCCATCATTTGGTAAAACTGGTCCGCCAAGTTTTCTATATCTGCCTGAGGATCATATAAGCGGTCAGCACTGGCAACATGGCTGGCCACCCGTTCCAACATTTGGCGTGGCGTCTCTAGTATCTCGCCCTCCTCACCCCGTCTTAAGTAACGTCGCTCAAGCACTGTCAAAGCATTAGCCGTAAACTGGGGTTCAATATCCATCAATCTGGTTCCTCCTCGTGTTACTCGCCTGTACCCTAAGATAGACCCGCTAGTCGGACCAATACCTGACGCTTCCGCGGCCCATCGAATTCACAAAAATAAACCCCTTGCCACCGGCCTAAAGCCAAGACTCCTTTTTTTATCAGCAAAGTAAGTGTTGAGCCCATTAATGTAGCTTTGATATGAGCAGCACTATTGCCTTCTTTATGAAGATAATCACCTAAGTATGGTACCAACTTGCTAAGCGCAGCTTCTATGTCTTGTGTTACAGCCGGGTCACAATTTTCATTTACTGTAATACCAGCCGTAGTGTGGGGTACAGACAGGAAACACACCCCATCCTTAATCCCACTTTCTGCTACTAACTGCAAGAGCTCAGACGTAATATCCACTAATTCCGTGGTGGTACTGGTATTAACAGTCAATGTTTTAAACAGCGCACACCACCCCTATCGTATTCTCATCCATCATCCATCCTCATTATTGTCCGGATGTTAGTATTCCACATTGCCAAATCGTATTCCTGCCTTCAAGCAGCTTAGACTATTTACAAACTTAGTCCTATTACTTATGTTGGGGTGTACTTTCTAAGCTCTGTCCTTTTCTGGATTCTCTGTTAAAAGCTTTAGATCTTTAACTACCTCACCGATTATCTTTTGTACATCGGCCAGAAGCTGGGCAAATCGTTCTTCCGCTAACAAATAGTTCCGAATCTGTTCATCGATAAGCAAAGCATTCATCATGTTATCAAGAGCATCTATTTTTTCCTGGGGAATACTTTTACCCGCCATCTGTTGAGCTGTGATCTCTAGCTGTTTATGACGCACGTCTTGTAGCTGGGCCCATTTTGTTGGTTCCTCAATCAAAACCGCCTCCGCTTGTAATAAACGCTTAAAACTTTCTGAGTTGCGTAAACTACGGGCTAGAGCATACGCTTGATCATAAACTTCCATCGTCACTGAACACCTCCTCATATATTTTTCAGCCTCCCACCTGGGCAACTAAAGGCCTTTTAGCATACTATAAATAAAAACCCTATATAAGGAGGCTTTAACATGGCTATCTATGTGGTACAACCAGGCGATACCTTATGGAGTATATCCCGCCTGTTTGGTGTCTCAGAACAAGAGATTATGGCCCTTAACAATCTGGCTACCGCTGAGATCAGACCTGGTCAGGAACTGGTCATTGCCGCTGTCGAGGAACCTACTAAACCACCTACGCCTACTGTTCCCGGCGTTACTATCCATGTGGTACAGCCAGGTGAAACCCTGCCTGAAATCGCTCGCCGTTATCGAATATCTGTAGAAGAACTCGTACGGGCCAATCCAGGCCTGGTTTATCCCGGTTTGCGTCTACGCATACCAGAAGCGCCCCCTGTACCGATAACCCCTCCCGAAGAAAAGCTGGAGACAGAATGCTTTCGGCTTACCTTATCTACTGATCGCACCTCTTATCCACGGGGCACACCGGTAACCATGAAACTTACCAAAACTAACATCTGCCGGCGCACCCAAACCTTGACTTACCTCACCGGTCAACGCTATGAATTTGAAATCAGGCAGAACAATCGCCTTATTTGGCGTTGGTCAGACGGTCGGGCCTTTAGCCAAGCTGTACAGCGCATTCATGTTCGTCCTGGTGAGACTTTAACTTTCACCGAACAATGGCCTCAAGTGGACAGTGCTGGCCGACAAGTAGAACCTGGTCGCTATCGGATAGTGGCTTGGAACACTGCCCGTGAACTGAGGGAAGAAGTTATTACCATTTACGTGGAGATTCGTTAAGGGCTTTCTTAATTTCTGCCTGTACACT
>JAAYWY010000269.1 GCA_012516165.1 Bacillota bacterium | reverse complement strand
TATGGAAGGTCCTGACTTCGATGGGATAAAAGCAGTTTTGTCTTCTGGAGCCAAAGTCATAGCCGCTGGAGGTATTGGGACAAAGGATCATATACGGCAACTAAAAGAAACTTGTCCACAGCTTTATGGAATCATTGTGGGCAAAGCTCTGTATTCGGGAAGGCTGACTCTAGAATCGGCCATAGAGGTAGCCAAGGAGGCTAACATATGAATTCGGCGACAACTAAAAGGTTAATTGCTTGTCTAGATATAAAACAAAACCAGGTGGTTAAAGGGGTTAGATTTCAACAGTTAAAAGCCAGCGGTGATCCGCTATCTTTGGCGCAAGTGTATGTCCAACAGGGAGTAGACGAACTAGTCTGTTTGGCTATAGACGGCAGTGCTAAGAAGAAAACGGTAGCACCGGAGATTGTCCGCCAAATAGCTCAAATAGTGAATATACCGCTTACCATCGGTGGTGGGATTAGCACTCTGGAGCAAATCGAACAAGTTTTGTCCTGGGGAGCGGATAAAGTTATCTTAAGTACGGCTGCCGTTTGCGATCCTCGGCTTTTAAGTAAAGCTGCAGCAACTTTTGGCCAACAGCATTTGTTACTAGCAATTGCTGCCAAAAAAACTGGACCGGGGTGGGAAGTGTATGCTCATGGGGGACAGAAGGCCACAGGACTAAATGCGGTTGATTGGGCGCAAAAAGGAGAGGAGTTGGGGGCGGGCGAAATATTGCTTACCAGTATTGATCAAGATGGAACAGCTGCAGGCTACGATTTGGCACTGTTACGCCTAGTTTGCTCCCGTGTTAATATCCCTGTTATAGCATCGGGCGGAGCTGGCCAGCCCGAACATCTGCTGCAGGCGTTGACAGCAGGAGCCGAAGGAGTTTTGGTAGCATCCATGCTCCATTTTGGTGCTTGGACAGCGGCAGAGCTCAAGGAATACTTACGTACTAGGGGAGTGAAGATATGAAGACTAAGCTATGGCCAGTGGTGGTACAAGATGTGACAACAGGCCAGGTTTTAATGTTAGCCTATGCTGACGCCGAAGCCTTGGCCCTTACCAAGCAAACTGGTGAAGGCTGGTATTGGAGCCGCAGTCGCCAGAAACTGTGGCGTAAAGGGGAGACTTCAGGGAATACCCAGCAGGTAGTGGAGGTGCGCGTGGACTGCGATAACGATGCCTTACTGTATTTAGTAAAACAGCAGGGACCAGCATGCCATACTGGCGAAAAAAGCTGTTTTTTTAGAGTATTATCCTCGGATGATTACTTGGTACCTCCGGGTGATTTTACCTTAGATGATCTTTTTAACATTATAAATGAGCGAATAGAAAAAAGACCTGCGGGGTCATATGTTAGTTCGTTGATTGGCCGTGGTAATAATAGGGTTTTACAAAAAATAGGAGAAGAAGCCACTGAAGCTATTTTGGCTTTAAGGGATTTGGATATACAGCCTACCGAATCCCAAGGACGACAGCGGGCGGTGGAAGAACTAGCGGATCTTTGTTTTCATGTTTTGGTTGCTATGGCATGTTATAATATTGAACCGGAAGAGGTTGTTGCTGAGTTGGCAGCGAGGAGGAAAGAAGAAAGGTGAAGTGGGATTATCATGTTCATCTGGAACGGGGACCCTACAACAGGGACTGGATGTATCGATTCCTAGAAGCAGCCCAATTAGCTGGCATTGACGAAATCGGCTTTTCCGAACATGCCTATCGCTTTCGGCAAACTGAAGATATTTGGCCATGTAATTGGAACCTAAAAGCAGAAGTAGATGCAGACAAATATGTTATGCTAGTACAAGAGGCAAAAGGAAACGGTTCTCCGATAAAACTGGGAGTAGAAGTGGATTTTGTGCCAGGTAAAGAGGAACAGTTAGATAGATTTATTAGCCAGTATCCGTGGGATTATGTTATCGGCTCAGTTCATTTTATTGACGAGTGGGGCTTTGATCGCCCAGATCAAGCTTATCTCTGGGACCAAAGGGATATTGGGGAGGCCTACCGGCACTATTTTGCTTTGTTTACGGATGCTGCTAAGACCAAATTATTTGACATTATGGCACACCCCGATGTGATTAAGGTGTATGGTTATCGACCGAAGGATAGCTTGATAGATGAGTATATACGCTGTGCTGATATATTGAGGCAGACAGACACGTGTTTTGAAATAAGCACAGCTGGACTTAGAAAACCAGTAGGAGAATTATATCCTGCTCCTTGTTTTACTCAAATGCTAGTTGAAGCTGATGTGACGGCAATAATAAACTCTGATGCCCATCGACCAGAAGATGTGGGCCATGGTTTTGATGCTGCCTATGCTTATGCCCAAAAGTATGGTATAACCAAGTTAGCCCGTTTTTCTAACCGCCAACGTTTATTGGTTGACCTAGATTGCTCTTGCCAGTGACTCGCTAGTATGCTAAAATAAAATCATTGATATAGCATGTGCCCGAGTGCTGGAACAGGCAGACAGGACGGTCTCAAAAACCGTTGTCCGCGAGGACGTGTCGGTTCGACCCCGACCTCGGGCACCAAATCTATAACCTAAGAAATTAAAAAACTCCTTTGTTAACTAGTAAGAACAAAGGAGTTTTTTGTTATTGTTAACTTATTCGTTTAGATTTGGCTACATTTCTAGAGGCATAGGTTACTGGAACACAGCATATACTCCGGCGAAGGTATGAAGGGAGTGTTATGCTGTGTCTTTTTCGTTTCTGTCGACCATGAAAAAAAAGAAGTGGTGGGTAGTTGCTGGGTCCATGGGGCTGATTCTATTAGTAATGGCTTCTACAGCAGCAGCTAAGCAATTAGCACCGTGGCCTACGAAAAAAATTGTAATCAATATACCCAGCTTTACGCTTAGTCTAATGGAAGGTGACAAAATAATAAAAAAGTATCCGGTGGCGGTGGGTAAACCTTCGGCACCTACTCCAGTTGGCGAATTTAAGATTATTAATAAAGTAGTAAACCCCACCTGGTATCCACCTGACGGAGGGAGACCTGTTTTGCCAGGTCCAACTAACCCGTTAGGGCGTCGGTGGATGGGATTTTTACCCAACGGTTATGGCATTCATGGAAATAATAATCAAAATTCCATTGGCCAAGCAGTGTCCCTGGGTTGTGTGCGAATGCATAATTCAGATATAGAAGAGCTGTTTGAATGGGTACCGGTAGGGGTAGATCTTAAGATCACATATGAGACCGTGGATGTAGAGGGTGATCCTACGACTGGTCAAACTTATTTGGTATTGTATCCCGACGTTTATCACCGGGGTGTACCAACTGTAACAGCGGTGCACAACAAGTTACAGGCCCTTGGCTTATCTGACTATGTAACTAAAGAACGGATAGCAGCGGCGTTAAACTGCGGTATATCGGCGCCTACTTATATTTGTCTAGGTATGAAGGTACGAATAAATGGCAAAGAAGCTGTGGTGGATACAGAAATTGTGAATGGAGAAACATTGGTGGCGGTAAGACCCATTGCCGAAGCTCTCGGTATGTCTGTTTCTTGGGATCCCGATAGGCAGGCTGTTATTGCTGGTTCAACTGTACTGTCGGTCCATGTCAAGACAGGACAATCCTTTGTCCATTTAAGTGATTTGGAAACTAAACTAGGTATCAAGAGCTATTGGTGTGAAACAGAACAGTTGTTAGAATTGTTTACTTGGCGAATTAAGGTGGGTCAGGTTGAGCTGACACAAGGAGCTTGGAGTGATAAAAAAGAAGTATGGTTACCTGTAGGGGCTATTGCTCATGCTATTGGGCTACCTGTAGAGCAAATACCGGAGCAAGCTTTAGTTATAGATAACCAAAAAAGGCAATGGTCGGGAAAGGTACAAGGTAATAATATCTTTGTTTCAGCGCAAATGTTAACCGAAATGTTACCAGTAAAAGTTATAATGTTAAGCGATCAACAATTAATTGACATCATGTACTTGCCAGAGGGAATGGTTGAAGAGCAATCAGAAATACCAATTAATGACCCGTTGTAGGTTTTTGCTGGAGCAGGAATTGGCTTGATCTAAGTTGAATTAGTTTATACTGTGGTGTAAAGGGGGGTAGGTAAGATAAGATGGTAACAGACGAAGCTTTAGTACAACAATGCCGCAATGGTAATAAAGAGGCATTTGCTATTTTAGTGGAGCGGTACCAGGATAAGATATATAATCTTACCTATCGCCTAGTAAGTAACCGAGAAGATGCAGCTGATCTGACGCAAGAGGTATTTTATCGGGCTTTGTTAAAGCTCTCTAGTTTTCGTGGTGAAGCTAGTTTTGCTACTTGGCTGTACCGTATTGCCACTAATGTTTGTTATGATCAAATACGGGGCCAAAAGAACCGGCACCTGGTGTCGTTGAACAGTGCTTGGCCTGATGAGCTGTCGCCAGAACTGCCTGATCAGGGGGCAGGACCAGCCGAGGTTTGTTTAAAACGGGTAGTTTTCCAACGGTTGCAAGAAGCTATAGCTGCTTTGCCTCTAGAACAACGTACAGTCATAGTTCTAAGAGAGATACAAGGTTTATCATACGAGGAGATAGCCCAGGTATTACAATGTTCTTTAGGGACAGTTAAGTCTAGACTTAGTCGGGCACGACAAGCATTAAGAGATAAACTCATGAGTGAACGGGAACTTTTCTTTGCAGAAAACGTCTATAATGGGTAAGGGGGGAAGAAGGATGGAGTGCAAGGCTGTACAAGAAAAGCTCTCTCTTTACCTAGATGGAGAACTAAGTATTTCTGATATAAAATTAATAGATGAACACACCAAGATGTGTACCGCCTGCCGAGAAGAACTTTCTTCCCTGGAAGAAACTGTAAATTTAGTTCGTTCTTTAGAACCGGTGGATGTACCACCAGATCTGAAAGATAAGATAATGGAACGAGTGAAGACAGTTGGTGATTCCAACATAGCAGCTAGCCGTTGGCAACATGCTTGGAACCGATGGGGTCGTGCTTTCTCTTCAGTAGCGGCGATACTAGTAGCGGCAGTTTTAATAGGAAAAGCGGTGAGTGGCCCCGGATTTGGTCTAAAAAGTCAAGCCCCGGCTGCTGATGAGGCATTAAAATATGCTGGTGCTAAATCAGCAGACAGCGCGATGCCAGAGGAGCAATATCAGGCCGCTCCCAGGCTGATGCAGCAGCCCATGTCTTTGAATAAGGCGGAGGCTGAATCAGGGTGGGATCAGCGACCCACCGAAGCTGATACCAGGAATTTGCTTATGGCAAGAAAAGTTATTCAAACAGCCCATCTGACGATCCAAGTGGAAAAAATAGATATAGCTGCAGATCAACTGCAGCAATTGGTGAAGGAGTACCATGGTTTTATTCAAAACTCTAATATGTTGCGCCAGGAGATTGGTCGTGGTGCCCATTTCGCTTTACGTGTTCCATCTCCTAATTTTGATGAGGTATTAATACAGCTGGAAAAACTAGGTGATGTACAGGAAAAAGGGACAACAGGCCAGGATATTACAGAAGAATATGTAGATGTAGATGCCCGCTGCCGCAACCTAAGCCGGCAGGAGGAACGTTTGCTCACCATATTAAGTCAGGCTAGTACAGTGGAGGATATTCTTAAAGTAGAAGAACAGCTGGAACGGGTGCGAGGCGAGATTGAGACCTTGACTGGGCGTCTACGTTATTTGGATAACCAGGTGGAGTTAGCCACTATTAATGTGGAATTACGTGAAAGGCCGCACTCTGTAACGGCACTACAGTTTCCCAATAGCAAAGACTTAGGTGCTCGCTTAACCCAGGCTCTAACCAGCAGTATTAATCTTTTGTTTAGCTTAGCCAGCAATGCAGTGGTATGGATAGTGACGGCACTACCATTTTTGGCAGTAGTAGGGATTATAGCTGCCGTGGCGGGGTGGTTATGGCGGCATTTTATTAGGAGATAGAAAGAGATCAGGAGTTGTTGATGCTGATAATGATATTGTTTTGTCCCCTGCTGCACGGCAGGGGTTTTTTAATTGGAGAAAGGATTTGCCTTCTGGATGGTGAAATACTAAGAGAATCAAGCTTGTTGTAAAAAGGAGTGTCCTTGTGGATAAAAAATTGGTTTTAGTTGATGGTAACAGTCTTATCCACCGTGCTTATCATGCTCTACCGCCTCTTACCACTGTATCGGGCCAGCAGACCAATGCAGTTTATGGCTTTGCGACGATGCTTTTTAAGCTAATTGATCAAGAACACCCTGCTATGTTGGCGATAGCTTTTGATAAGAGTCGCGATACTTTTCGCCGTAAGCGTTATCATTTGTATAAGGCTCAGCGGGAGCATGCTCCTGAAGGTTTAGTGACGCAGTTTGCTTTGGTACGCGAACTTCTTCAGGCTCTGGACATTGTGTATTTTGAGCAAGATAACTTTGAGGCTGATGATATTATTGGTACGTTGGCAAAACAAGGTCGAGCAGACGGATTAGAAGTTGTCATTGTTACCGGTGATAAGGATGCGTTGCAATTAGTAACTGAAGGTGTTCATGTTCTTCTCACCCGACGAGGAATAACGGATCTTGAGTTGCTAGACTCAGAAGGAGTTAAGGCCAAACTAGGGGTGCTGCCACACCAAGTAGCTGACTATAAGGCCTTAACCGGTGATGCTTCAGACAATATTCCCGGTGTTCCTGGTATTGGCCCTAAGACAGCAGCAACTTTGCTGCAGCAATTTGACACTCTAGAAGGTATATACGACAACCTGCCTGTTATTCGGGAACGATGGCGGAATTTATTACTGGAACATCGCGACCAAGTATTCTTGAGCCGAGAGCTAGCTACAATTTGCTGTGATGTGCCGGTGCAATGTAATTGGGAAAAATGCCGACTACGTCCACCTCAACAAAGCAAGATAGAACCATTGTTTAATCGGCTAGAGTTCAATAGCCTTTTCCAGCGGCTTTTTCCTCAATCATCTTCGGTAACCGATATTGCTCCTCAGGAATTGCCGATGTACAGATGCCTAGAAACCGCCGATGCAGTTATGTCCTGGTTGCAAAAGGCAAAGGCTGATAATATGAGTTTTATCGTTGTTGAGGATAGGAAAGAGAAATATCCTCAAGGTGTGGCTTTAGCTTCGACCAAAGGTGTAGCATACGTTCCTTGGACCTTAGTTCAAACTCTAGAGTCATGGCTAGCTGACAACACAATTACTAAAGTTACTTATGATTTGAAAGCAGCCCTCAATACCTTTTCCCAGTGTGGTTTAGTTGTTGCCAGGCCAGTGGATGATGTTTTGTTAGCCAGTTATCTTCTTAATCCCACTCAGGATGGACGTAGCCTACAGCGATTAGCCCGTGAGTATTTAGGACTAGATTTGCCCCAGCTTGTCAAAGGATGCGATCAGCCACGGGATATTGAGGAAGCTACCTGGTGTGCGCAGGCAGCAGCTGTTTTGGAATTGATGCCGCTTTTGGCAAAGAAGTTGGCGTCAGATGGTCTGACCAATCTTTATCGAGAAGTTGAGTTGCCTTTAACAGCAGTCTTATCGGAAATGGAGCGGACAGGTATTTGCGTGGATAAAAAGATGCTACAGCAAATGGGTACTAAAATTGGAACACGTATGAATGAAGTGGAGCAAGAGATTTTCTCTCTAGTGGGAGAAGAATTCAATCTCAATTCACCCAAACAATTAGGTACGATTTTATTTGATAAGTTAGGCTTACCGGCTAAAAAGAAAACCAAAACAGGATATTCCACCGATGCTTCGGTGCTAGAGGAACTAGCCCCCCTTCATCCGGCAATAACGCTTATTTTAGAGCATCGGCAGTTGGCCAAACTTAAATCTACTTATGTGGATGCCATGCAAGCTCAGATAAATCCTGATACAGGCCGCATTCACACCACTTTTACGCAAACGGTGACAGCTACTGGCCGCCTAAGCAGTCAAGATCCTAATTTACAGAATATCCCTGTACGGTTGGAATTAGGGCGTCGGCTGCGACAAGCGTTTGTTCCTGGAGAAAAAGATTGGCAGATAGTTAGCGCTGACTATTCTCAAATTGAGCTTAGGGTGTTGGCCCATATGTCCCAAGACCCTGTGCTGCAGCGTGCTTTTCGTGAGCATGAGGATATCCATGCACGTACTGCTGCCGAGATTTTTGGTATACCACTAGCGGAAGTTACGCCTGAACTTCGTGATCGGGCCAAAGCTGTAAATTTTGGGATAATCTATGGTATTAGTGACTTTGGACTGGCTCAAAATACCGGTGTTTCGCGGCAAGAAGCACGAGAATATATCGAAGGTTATTTTAGGCGTTATCAAGGGGTCAAGGAGTATATGAAACGGACTGTAGAACAGGCCCGCCTAAAGGGTTATGTTACTACGTTATTAAATCGCCGCCGTTATTTACCGGATATTACCTCTCGTAATTGGACCAAACGCTCGTTTGCAGAACGGACAGCTCTCAATACACCAATACAAGGAACGGCTGCCGATATTATAAAAGTGGCCATGTTAAAAGTAGCAGCAGCTCTAAAAGAGCAACGCTTGGCTAGTCGTCTGCTTTTGCAAGTGCATGATGAGTTGGTCTTGGAAGCACCACCGGAGGAAATAGAGCCTGTTTGTGCTCTGCTAAAAAAACACATGGAAGAAGCAATGGAACTTTCTGTGCCCCTGGAAGTAGATCTTAAACTGGGGCCCAACTGGTACCAGGTAAGGAGGATATAACCGTGCCGGAGTTACCGGAGGTAGAAACAATAAGACGGGGCTTAGAAGCAAAAGTTATTGGACAAAAGATAGCTACAGTTAGGGTCTGGCGGCCGAATCAACTGACCAATATAACCCCCAGCCAGTTGTGTAATCAGCTTCAGGGGGATACTATAGAACGACTAGTTCGCCGGGGTAAATATCTATTGTTTTTTTTCATTCGTAAC
>JAAYWY010000268.1 GCA_012516165.1 Bacillota bacterium | reverse complement strand
CAGGTTATCAGATTCTACAGGCCTTGGAGCTTAGACAGCACGGGCCAGTGATCATATCTTGTCCTACTTGTGGCCGTTGCCAGATCGACTTAATAAAGTTGGCCCAAGAAGTGGAAAAGGCTGTGGAGAACCTTAAGGCCCCATTTAAGATAGCTGTGATGGGTTGTGCGGTGAATGGGCCGGGTGAAGCGGCTGAGGCGGACTTTGGTGTGGCTGGAGGACGCGGGTCGGGGCTAGTATTTCGACACGGTCAAATCGTGCGTAAAGTGCCGGAAGATCAACTAACCGCTGCTTTGCTCGAAGAAATAGAAGCTGTAACTAGTAAATCATAAAAACAAATAATAAACATATAGGGGGAATTTGAACCATGCGCATGTCAAAATTATTTGCACCTACCTTGCGGGAAGTACCAGCCGAAGCAGAAGTGGTAAGCCATCAGTATCTTTTGCGGGCTGGCTACATAAGAAAGACAGCTGCTGGCGTGTATTCTTATTTGCCACTGGCTTGGCGGGTGTTGCACAAGATTGAAGCCATTGTCCGCCAAGAGATGGATAGGGCAGATGGCCAGGAAGTTTTGCTTCCTGTATTACATCCAGCTGAGCTGTGGCAGGAATCAGGCCGTTGGGATGTCTACGGCAAAGAACTGTTTCGGCTTAAAGATCGACACGAACGAGACTTTTGTTTAGGACCGACACATGAAGAAATCATCACTGCCCTGGCACGGGGAGAAGTCAGTTCTTGGCGCGATTTACCTAAGCGGATTTATCAAATACAGACCAAATTCCGCGACGAAATTCGTCCTCGGTTGGGCCTTATCCGTTGTCGTGAATTTATTATGAAGGATCTGTATAGCTTTGATCGTGATGAAGAAGGACTAGCCAATAGTTATCAGGCTATGTACGAAGCTTACAGCCGTATATTTACTCGCTGCGGTCTAAAATTTAGAGCTGTGGAAGCTGATAGTGGTGCCATTGGCGGGACTGGGTCCCATGAGTTTATTGTCTTGGCAGAAACCGGTGAAAGTGTTATTGCCTACTGTGAAGCTTGCAATTATGCTGCTAACTTGGAGCGGGCTATAACAGCTCCTGTTACAGAAGCAGCAGGTGAAGAGCAATTACCTATGGAAAAAGTGTCTACTCCGGCTCAACATACCATTGAAGAAGTTACCAGTTTTCTTCAGGTAGCAGCGAAAAAGCTTGTTAAAACCTTAATTTACCGAGCAATCTATCGCGATCGGGAACAGTTGGTGGCAGTAGCTGTTCGTGGTGATCGCGATGTTAACGAAATCAAATTAAAAAACGCTTTAGATGCGTTAGAAATAGAGCTGGCCGATGCGGCTACCGTGGAAGAGGTAACAGGTGCTCCTGTGGGCTTCGCTGGGCCAGTGGGGCTTAATAAAGTGTCTATAATGGCAGATCCTGAGGTAATAGTAATTGTAAATGCTGTAGTGGGAGCAAACGAAGCCGATGCTCACTTAATTAATGTGAATTATGGACGTGACTGGACAGCCAGCCAGGTGATAGATCTCAAAAATGTAACTGCTGGCGATCCCTGTCCCCATTGTAGTGCGTCCCTCAAGACTACACGTGGGATCGAGGTGGGACACATTTTTAAGCTAGGAACAAAATACAGCTCGGCACTAAAAGCTACTTATTTAGATGAAAGCGGCCAAAGCCGTTATATTATAATGGGTTCATATGGCATTGGTATTCCCCGTACTATGGCGGCTGCAGTGGAACAGTGTCATGATAAGGATGGTATCATCTGGCCTGTTCCTATTGCGCCTTACCATGTAACTATTGTGCCGGTTAATTACAAAGATGACAGACAGCGCCAGTTAGCGGAAGAGATATATGCTGAGCTAATGGCAGCCGGAGTGGAGACCATTATTGATGACCGGGATGAACGAGCAGGAGTAAAATTTAAAGATGCCGATCTTATGGGTTTTCCTTTACGAATTACTGTCGGACCACGTTCTTTGAACGAAGGGAAGATTGAATTACGACTAAGAGCTGATGGAACTACTTGGTTAGTAGACAAAACGGAAGTTGTAACTAAAGTGCAGACCGAGATAGCAGCCCGGCAACCATAGCAGTAACAGTAGTAATTGTTGACTGGAGGTTGTAAGGTATGGAACAGGTAGCAGCAGTTATTCCAGCATATAATGAAGCCGGACGTATAGGCAATGTGCTTACCGCTGTTAGTGCTGTAAGAGAAATAGGAGAAATAATCGTCGTCAGCGATGGTTCTACTGATAAAACAGCTGATGAAGCCCGCAAGGTGGGGGATAAGGTTCGAGTATTGGAGTTGCCATCTAACCAAGGTAAAGGAGCTGCCCTTTTGGCTGGTGTTCGAGCGACAACGGCTAGTATTTTGGTGTTGCTCGATGCTGATTTAGTAGGATTACGTCCGGCTCATGTGGAAAGCTTGCTTCGACCTGTATTGGTAGACGGTGCTTTTATGGCAGTGGCTGTTTTTGCTCAAGGGCGCTTAGCTACGGATTTAGCGCAAAAAATAGCTCCTTTTTTGTCTGGACAGCGGGCAGTAAAACGGGAATTATTGGAAAGTATACCGGAGCTTAATGTCAGCCGCTTTGGTGTAGAGGTGGCATTAACTCAGTACGTACACGAGATGGATATTCCAGTGGTCCGTGTGCCTTGGTACGATGTTACCCATGTCATGAAAGAGGAAAAATTAGGATTAGCTAAAGGATTTAGTGCTCGACTAAAGATGTATCAGGAAATAATTTCTAGCTTAAAATTGCCGCGGGGTCGACATGATGAGTAATGAGTTAACCCTAGTAGTCAGGCTAGGACTAGCTTTTATTTTAGGGGCTGTCGTCGGTTTAGAGCGAGAAAGTGCCCATCGACCGGCTGGCTTTCGTACCCACACTTTAGTCAGTGTTGGGGCAGCACTAGTTATGGTTTTGTCCCAGTCTATTCCGGGAGCTGATCCGGCCAGAATGGGAGCCCAGGTAGTGAGCGGAGTGGGTTTTCTTGGTGCGGGCAGCATTCTACGAGAAGGTTTTACGGTTCGAGGTCTTACTACCGCTGCTAGCCTGTGGGTGGTGGCAGCTATTGGATTAGCTTGTGGAGCTGGTTTTTTCTTGGGTGCAGGATTTACTGTGCTTTTAGCTGTTATTGCACTAGGGCCTCTGTCACGATTAGAGAAGTTGCTACCATCTACTCGTCCTGAACATAAGGTAGTTCGCCTAGAGCTAGAAGATTTGCCAGGCCGATTAGGAACAGTGTGCCAATGTATGGGCCGACTGGCAGTAGGTATTAAAGACATAAACATAGAAGAAGCTGCAGAAAAGGGACGATTAGCAGTTTGGCTAACGTTAAACTTGCCTCCAGCTGTTTCTATCCAGCAGGTTATCGCTGAACTATCAGCGATAAAAGGAGTATATGGAGTGACAAGCGATGAGCGTTGAAGCCGGTATTCTTGACTCCTGGACTTGTTTTATTCAAAAATTAAAGCTTCCGTCGGAACTTAAAGCAGTATTGGTAAAAAGCAAACTGAAAGTAGTAGAAGTTTCAGCTGATGGTAAATCCTGGCGCTTAATAGTAGAGACACCTACTTTGCTGCCTTTGTCGGCAGTCCAAGTTGTTGAAAAAAGCATAGCTGAACAGACAAAGACTAATCCTAAAATAACTCTTCAGCTGCAAAACAGAGAAACTTTCTTACCAGTTTCTTTGTCTGTTTCTGAGTTATGGGCGCGGACGGTAACAGCAGTTAGCGCCGAGTTGCCTTTTCTTGAACATTGGCTCCAAGGGGCTACTTGGGAATTAGAAGAGAGTACCTTAAGAATTGTCTTAGGGAGTGAATTTATAGCCGGCTTATTCAAGGCTCGACAGGCTGATATTTTGATCCAGCGACTGTGGGCAGATTACGGTCATGACCAAATTACTGTGGTTGTGGATTGGGACAAGAACTTATGTGCCGATATAGAAGCTGAACTAGAAGCAAACAAAGAGGATGAGATTCGTCGGTGTTTGGAGGAGATTATTGAAAATAACACTAAGTTACCACTATCTACCGAGCGACCAGTCTTAGGTCCACCTATCATTGGTAACGCCCAGACCATTCTTTCCCTAGAGAATTTAGATACCTCGGTTATAGTAGAGGGTTATATTACTTGTTGGGAAGTAAAGCAGACAAAAAAAGGGAAAACACTGCTTTCTTTTGATCTGGCTGATGAGTCAGATGCTATCTCCGTAAAAGCGTTGCTGCGCACGCCAGTTGAAAAAGAAGCAATAACGGGAATTAGCCCTGGAACTTGGCTGCGAGTAAAAGGTGATCTGACATTTGACCGTTTTGCCGCTGAAGAGATCATCTGGGCACAAGCAATAGAAGTAATAACGCCTAAAAGACGTCAGGATACAGCGACCACAAAACGAGTCGAATTGCATCTTCATACACAGATGAGCTCTCTCGATGCCACTACACGGCTAAAGGAATTGTTTGAATTAGCGGCAGCTTGGGGACATACTGCTTTAGCTATTACCGATCATGGCTCGGTTCAAGCTTTTCCCGAAGCCTATGAATTGGGATGCCGTTATGGCATCAAAGTATTATACGGGCTAGAAGGTTATCTTGTAGATTGTGTATCAGATAAGCTTTCGGATAAAACTCCAGTGTATCATATTATCATACTGGTCAAAAACCAAACAGGCTTAAAGAATCTATATCGTTTAGTTACCATGGCGCACCTAAAATATTTTCACCGTGTTCCCAGAATTCCCCGGTCTATACTCGAAGAGTACCGCGAGGGCTTAGTTTTAGGGTCAGCCTGTGAAGCCGGTGAAGTATTCCAAGCTTTGTTGGGGGGTGCCTCCAAGGAAGAAGTAAAGCGCCTAGCTGCTTTCTATGATTTTCTAGAAATTCAACCGCGGGGTAATAATGCCTTTTTGATCCGGGAAGGCAGGCTGACAGAAGAGCAACTGCTTGATCTTAACCGCTATCTAGTGCAGCTGGGTGAGGAGCTAGATCGTCCGGTAGTAGCTACAGGAGATGTTCATTTTCTTAACCCCAACGACGAAGTTTTGCGTCGAATTCTGATGGCTGGACAAAAGTACAGCGATGCTGATTTTCAGCCACCACTGTATTTTAAGACCACCGATGAGATGCTGGAGGAGTTTAACTACCTAGGAGAAGAAATGGCTTATAGGGTGGTAGTGGAAGCACCAGCAAAAATAGCAGCTGTTATAGAAGAGGTCCAACCATTACCAAGTGCTTTAGCTGCACCTCATATTGCTGGCGCTGAGACGCAAATTGAACAAATGGCTCGGCAGCGGGCCCAAGAGCTATATGGGACACCATTACCTGATATTGTGGCTCAACGGCTTGATAAGGAATTAAACTCCATCATTAACAACAACTACGCTGTTATCTATCTGATAGCCCAGCAACTGGTCAAAAAGTCATTAGAAGATGGATACTTGGTGGGATCACGAGGATCGGTAGGGTCATCCTTGGTGGCTACATTATGCAATATAACAGAAGTTAATCCGCTACCGCCCCATTATCGTTGCCCTCGATGCTTTTACAGTGAATTCATTGATGATGGCAGCGTTGGTTCAGGCTATGATTTACCTAATAAAGATTGTCCCTGCTGCAGCTTTCCCTTGGTAAAAGATGGACAAGATATTCCATTTGAGACATTTCTCGGCTTTAAAGGTGATAAAGTACCAGATATTGATCTCAATTTTTCAGGTGAGTACCAGGCTCAGATTCATCGTTATACAGAAGAATTGTTTGGTCGAGATTATGTTTTTCGAGCTGGAACCATTTCTACTATAGCCGAGCGCACGGCTTATGGTTTTGTTAAAGCTTATGCGGATTCCCACGGACTAAAGCTTAGGCGAGCTCAGGTTGAACGATTGGCAGCAGGACTTTGTGGCGTAAAGCGTACTACCGGTCAGCATCCGGGTGGACTTATGATTGTTCCTTCTGAACGTGATGTGCTTGATTTTACACCGGTGCAATATCCAGCTGATGCTAAAGATAGCGACGTTAGAACCACCCACTTTGATTATCATTCCATTAGCGATCGATTGTTAAAGCTTGATCTGCTTGGCCATGATGATCCTACAGTGCTAAAAATGTTAGAAGAGATGACAGGTGTTAGCCCACGATCGGTGCCTTTAGACGATGCTGATACCATGAGACTTTTTTCTGATGTTACTCCACTTGGGGTGACACCGGAAGACATTGGCACAGAAGTAGGTACTTTGGGTTTACCGGAGTTTGGGACACGCTTTGTACGGCAAATGTTAGTTGAAACCAGGCCAAAGACTTTCAGCGAGCTAATTCGGATTTCGGGTTTATCCCATGGTACTGATGTATGGTTAAATAATGCTCAAGAGCTAATCCGTGCGGGACAAGCTAATCTATCTCAAGTCATCTGTACCCGCGATGATATTATGTTGTTCTTGATTCAGCAGGGGTTAGACCCAGCCTGGGCTTTTAAAATTATGGAAAGCGTGCGCAAAGGCAGGGGACTTACTGTTGAAATGGAAACCATGATGCAAGAAAAGGGTGTACCTAAATGGTATATTGATTCATGCCGCAAGATAAAATACATGTTTCCTAAAGCTCATGCAGCAGCTTATGTACTTATGGCTGTTCGCATAGCTTACTTTAAAGTTCATTATCCAGCCGCTTTTTACGCTAGTTATTTTTCCGTTCGAGCCGATGACTTTAGTCTAGATCTAATTTCTAAAGACCATAAACAGATAACAGAAGAGATAGCGGCTTTAGAGAACAAAGGTAATGAGGCTTCGGTAAAAGAAAAAAGCTTACTTACTATTCTAGAAGTGGTACGAGAAATGCTTGTTCGGGGCTTACGTTTTGAACAACTGGATATTGCGCGTTCGCATCCTACAAAGTTTCTGATTACCAACCGTGGTTTTTTGTTGCCACCATTGGTGAGTGTACCAGGCTTAGGGAGAACAGTAGCAGAAAATATCGTGGCAGCGCGGAATGAGCGGCCATTTTCATCACAAGAAGACCTGCGTGTGCGAGGCCGCTTATCGCGGACCCTGGTATCTTTACTGCAAGAGGCAGGTTGTCTAAATCATTTGCCAGCTAATGATCAACTTGATTTGTTTAGTACTATACTAGCTAGTAGCTGAAAAAGTATAAAAAACTGTTGACAATAACTCATCATGGTGCTAAGATAAAATACGTCGCGCGGCCGAGAACCGTAGCGGCAAGGAACCGACACCTCTTGACAGAGACGGTGCTAAATGTTAAAATATAATATATCACGGTTCCAATGTGATACTAAAAAGTTCCTTAAAGATCCTTGAAAACTAAACAGAGGTAAAGAACCTGCAGTCGTAAAGCGACAATAAGCCTGGATAACTTTCTAGGTAAGGACTTAACCGGTTGCATGACCGGATAGAGTTTTTATT
>JAAYWY010000286.1 GCA_012516165.1 Bacillota bacterium | reverse complement strand
GTATTACTGCTGAGCGCCAGCGTATGCAGGAACTACAAAGCCGGTCCACTTATGTCATAGACACCACAAATATGACCCCGGCCCAGCTAAAAGAAGAAATCCGCCTCTTGTTTGCCGAGGGAGAAGAGTTAGAGCGACTGCTTATTACTTTGGTTAGCTTCGGCTTCAAACGAGGCTTGCCGCTGGATGCGGACATGGTGTTCGACGTTCGTTTTTTGCCCAATCCTTTCTATGTGCAGACGTTATGTGATGGGACAGGCTTGGATGAAGCTGTTCGTAAATATGTTCTTAACTGGCCGGAAACCGAAAGCTTTTTGGCTAAGGTGGTAGAGTTAATTGAATTTCTCATTCCTTATTTCATTAAAGAGGGTAAATCTAGCCTGGTTATTGGTATAGGTTGTACTGGCGGTCGCCATCGTTCGGTAACTATTGCTCAAGAGCTGGGCGACCGGCTGAGTGCTAAAGAGCATCGTGTCTTTGTTCAGCACCGTGATATAAAAAAGGATGTGGAGGAATGAGCATAAACTACCAATCAGTGCGGCATCCCCATGGGCCAAAAGTGGTGGCCTTAGGTGGGGGTACGGGGCTTTCCACCTTACTTAGAGGGTTAAAAAAATATACCGACAATATCACGGCTATTGTTACTGTTACCGATACCGGCGGTAGCTCTGGGCGACTGCGCTTGGAACTTGGTATGTTGCCACCGGGCGATATTCGCAACTGTCTGGTAGCCTTAGCCGATACCGAGCCTTTAATGGAAAGACTGTTTCAGTATCGTTTCACCAGTGGTAACGGTCTAGCTGGCCATAATTTTGGTAATCTGTTCTTGGCTACCATGTGTGAAGTGGTAGGCGATTTTGAGCAGGCCATTAAGGAAACGAGCCGGGTACTTAAAGTGCGGGGTCAAGTATTACCAGCTACCCTGACAAACGCCACTTTAGTGGCTCAATATACTGACGGAACTTGGGCTCGCGGGGAGACTAACATTGTCCGCCCGAAGGCTACCATTGCCCGTCTTAGCCTAGATCCACCTGATTGTCAACCGGTGCCGGATGCTTTGATGGCTATTGCCGAGGCAGATATTGTTGTTTTGGGTCCAGGTAGTTTGTACACTAGCGTGCTGCCGAATCTATTAGTACAAGGACTGCCAGCGGCTATTGCTGCCAGCTCGGCAGTTAAGGTTTATGTGGTGAATGTTATGACCCAGCCGGGCGAAACAGATGCCTATACAGCTGCCGATCATGTGCGGGCAGTACTAGAGCATGCTGGGCAGCAAATAATTGACTGGGTTATAGTTAATAATGAGTATCCCACAGGAAATATCCTGGCCCGCTACCGGGAAGAAGGAGCCGAACCAGTACTGGTAGAAAGAAATGAGTTCGAGTCCTTAGGAATAAGAATAAAAGAGGCGCCCCTATTGGCGGTCAATGATGTGGCCCGTCATGATCCGGATAAACTAGCTCAGGCCGTATTGGAACTTACGGCTGAGGCTGGGAGGTAAGTACTATGGATAAAACTTTTTCCTTTAAGGTGAAAGATGAACTAGCGCGGCTAAAGCTGGAGAATTTGTGCTGTGTACGGTCGGAACTACTAGGACTTTTGCGGGCAGGGGCTGTGCTGGAAGTTAAGCAGTCGGGGCTGCAACTTATTTTTACCACTGAAAGCCCTTCGGTGGTCCGTCGTACTTTTTTGCTGTTCAAGAAGATTTCCTCTTTACATATCAAGATTTCGCGCGAGCCTCGTCGCATACATGATCATAATCTATATAGTGTTCGGGTGGATACGCAACCTGGTCTTAAGGAGTTTCTTATTCAACTAGGGTTTTTAAAAAGTGATGTTTATTCCGAAGGAACAGTAATGCCACGTATGGAGTGCTGCCGCCGATCGTATCTGCGCGGTTTCTTTCTTGGTGCCGGATCGATAACTAATCCAGAACGGTCCTATCATTTGGAATTAGTAACTGGGAACCGACGGCATGCTACCCACCTGATACGGTTGTGTAGAGGATTTGACTTACGGGCCCGTCGGGTGGAGCGCAAAGATCGGCAGGTAGTATACTTGAAAGAAGGGGATGAAATTGCCACTTTCCTTACCTTAATTGGCGCAGTTACCAGCCGTCTGGAATTTGAAAATGTGCGGGTAATAAAAGGTGTGCGCAACCAAGTAAACCGCCTGGTTAACTGCGAAACAGCCAACCTTAATAAAACAGTGGAAGCAGCCTGCCGACAGCTAGATGCCATTCGGTTGCTAGTGGCAAAAATGGGTTTGGAAGGCTTGCCCAAACCACTTAGGGAGGTGGCCCGACTGCGCTTAGAACAGCCAGAGGCGACACTAAAGGAATTGGGAGCTCAGCTTAATCCTCCCTTGGGTAAGTCGGGAGTAAACCATCGACTACGGAAGCTAGAGGCAATGGCGGCAGGGCTTAAAGAAAAGGGAAAGAAGGGTTAAAGAAGGGTTTTTGATGAGACTTGGCGAATTTTGTAGTTAATAGCAATGATAAAACGATAAAACGTGAACATGGAGCCAATATGGACCAAAGATAGTTGACCGACCGATGGGTAAATAGATATGAGGCGAGATCCAAAGCTATACTGGGGGAGAGGGGCCGAGATAGTATGGGTGTGGCGTACAGTCTTGTTTTAGAGCAAACCCAAAAACTAATCATGACCCAAGAATTGCGTCAAGCCATTGCCATTTTACAAATGCCAACCCAAGAGTTACTGGATTTTGTACAAAAAGAATTCGAAGAAAATCCGCTACTGGATTTAGCCGAGGACGATTCCCGACCAGAGATGCCCGAGGCAGAACCAGAGTGGCTCGAGTATTTTCGCGATACTAGCGATCTGGGTTTTGTTCCTAAGACTAATTATTCCAAAGAAGAACCAGCTTGGGATAATTTTCTTAGCAGAGAAACGACTTTAGCCGAACACCTGCAGGCTGAATGGGAAATGGTTGCTCAAACAGCTGAAGAAAAGCAGATCGGTGAATTTATCATTGGCAGCTTAGACACCGATGGCTATTTGTGTTGTACCGTGGCTGAGATAGCAGATATCTTACACCAACCGCGTTCGAGAGTTTTTCGAGTTCTGAAAACGATCCAACGATTGGAATCCACCGGTATAGGAGCTAGAAATTTGGAAGAATGCCTGCTTATTCAAGCCGAGGCTCTAGGTTGTCTTACGCCGGAAATACGTCAAGTTATTCTCCACTTCCTGCCCGATTTAGCTGAGGGCCGACTAGCGCGAGTAGCTCAGGAACTAAAATTATCTCTGCCGCAGGTACAGAGCATCCGCGATTTTATCCGAACTTTAGATCCTAAACCAGGGCGGCAATATGGCGACGGGGAAAAAGTTCATTACATTATACCTGATGTGACAGTGGATAAAGTGGAAGGCGAATATATAATTTTAGTTAATGATGCTGTGGGCAACCGGCTACAGGTGAATAATTGTTATCGTCGTATATTAAACGATGATAACAATGCTGACGGTGCTACCAAAAGGTTTGTGACGACCAAGTTAAATTCGGCCGTATGGCTTATCCGTAGTATTGAACAACGACGACTTACCATTTACCGGATAGTAGAAGCATTGCTGCATTTACAGCGGCCCTTTTTTGACTTTGGCGTCCGCCACTTAAGACCGCTGACCCTACGCGAAGTAGCCGATGAGATCGGCATGCATGAATCTACCGTGAGCCGGGCCACGGCTAATAAGTTTATCCAGACGACCCATGGAGTTTTCCCGCTGCGGATGCTATTTGATAGTGGTGTGGAGAGCGTAAACGGTAAAGGAGCAGCGGCAGAATCGGTAAAACGATTATTGGTAGATTTGGTGGAGCAGGAAGATCCCCATAATCCTTTCAGCGACCAAAAATTAGCGGAAATATTGGCCCAGCGGGGAATAAATGTGTCGCGTCGTACGGTGGCCAAATATCGCCAGGAAGCTAATATTCCGTCATCGATCAGTAGACGCCGCTACTAATACTAATATTTTTTGTAGTAAAAAGTTACGTTAGTAGCAGGATTTTCTTCCCGGACGAAGAATTAACAAATAGAGAACGGGAGGAGGCCAATTATGTTGGCTGAAGTGGGACAGATAATGCTAGAGCGGGACAAGCCGGGACCCAGAACCCAATCGCTTCAGACGGTAGCTGAGTTACAGCAAAGGTTAGTACCAGAACTGATAGATGTTCTGACCCGGAGGTATACTATTCTTCGGACCATCTCGTTACTTATGCCAGTAGGCCGACGGGTACTAGCCAAAGAACTGGGCACTACGGAACGAAAGCTACGGTCAGAAGTAGAATTCCTGCGGGAGCAAGGCTTTATTACAAGCAGTAGTCTTGGCATGTCCCTTACTGCTGAGGGCGAGCAATTAGTAGAAGACCTGAATGGATATATGCATGAGGTGCACGACTTATCTAGTTCGGAGCTAATACTAGCTCGCCATCTCAATCTAGAACGCGTTATTGCTGTACCAGGGGATAGCGACAAGAGTGATCTGGTACAAAAAGACATGGGCCGTGCCGCTGCTCAGTATCTAAAATCCATCTTGGCCGAAGACATGGTACTGGCTGTGTCCGGTGGTACCACCTTGTCGGCTGTGGCATCAGCTTTGGTACCAGCTAATTTTCATGGTCGGCTCACGGTGGTTCCGGCCCGGGGTGGTATGGGCGAGGACTTAGGCAAACAGGCAGGTACCATTGCTGCCAAAATTGCGGCTAAACTAAATGCCAATTATCGTTTACTCCATTTGCCGGATAGCCTGGGTGCACAGGCAGCGGCTGTCGTAGCCCAGGAACCGGAAATTCGAGAAGTCTTAGAGGTAGTGCGATCAGCTTCTATCCTTCTTTTAGGAATAGGCGAGGCCCAGGCCATGGCTAAAAGGCGGCAGCTACGTCCCGATCAAATTAAGCTATTGGAACAATTAGGGGCGGTAGGAGAGACTTTTGGTTATTACTTTAATCGGCGCGGCGAAATCGTCTATGTAACACCGAGTACAGGCTTAAAGTTGGAACATATTAAACGTGTGGGTCATGTTATGGCTGTAGCGGGAGGTACCAGTAAGGCAGAAGCTATGCTGGCTGTTTTATCTTATGACCTTCCTCCCACTACGTTGGTTACCGATGAAGGGGCTTTGCAGGAAATGATGAGCCTTATTGAAAGGAGGGGAGATACTTTAGTTTCTCGTCGGCAGTAGCTACCACCACTTAGATACTAAAATCTAACAAAAGGTAAGATGAGAAAGGAAGGATAAATCATGACAGTCAAAGTAGCCATTAATGGTTTTGGACGAATTGGACGGCTTTTTCTGCGGGCAGCTCTCTCTAATCCAGCTATAGAAATCGTGGGTATAAATGGTGTACGGGACAATGCCATGTCGGCCCACCTGTTAAAGTATGATTCTTTATACGGCACACTGCACCATGATGTAGCTGCCACCGAAAACGGTTTGGTAGTAGATGGCCATGAGATCAAGACCTACAATGTTCGCGATTCGTATGAGTTTCCTTGGAGAGAAATCGGAGCGGATGTGGTTTTAGAGTCCACTGGCAAACTACGGGAAAGAGAGAAGCTAGAGTATCACTTAAAATCTGGTGCTAAAAAAGTAGTAGTGTCTGCTCCGGCTAAAGGCGAGGATATCACCATTGTGTTAGGTGTAAACGAAGAAAAATATAACCCAGCGGAACATAACATTATTTCCAACGCTTCCTGCACTACTAACTGTCTGGCCCCAGTAGCTAAGGTTGTGCATGAGAATTTTGGTATTGTTAAGGGACTTATGGTAACTGTTCACTCCTACACCAACGATCAAAAGATCTTGGATGCTAACCATAAGGACTTGCGCCGGGCGCGGGCAGCTGCCTATTCTATTATACCCACTACCACTGGTGCTGCCAAAGCAGTAGCATTGGTGTTGCCAGAACTTAAAGGGAAACTTAACGGTTATGCGCTGCGGGTGCCTACACCTACAGTTTCCATCACAGATCTCACGGTGGAGCTGGCCAAAGAAGCATCGGTAGAGGAAATAAACAGTGCATTAAAAGCAGCAGCCGAAGGACCGCTCAAGGGTATTTTAGGGTATACCGAAGAGCCGCTGGTTTCAGCCGATTTCCGCGGTACTTCCTTGTCTTCTGTTGTTGATGCCGGACTTACCCAAGCTATCGGCAACATGGCCAAGGTAGTGGCTTGGTACGATAACGAATGGGGCTATACTTGCCGTTGTGTAGATTTAGTTGCTTTTATTGGGCAGAAGGGATTATAGGCATTACCTGAAGCTGGAGGGAAGGATATGGCCAAGAAAACGTTGCGTGATATCCCGATAATCGGTAAACGGGTGTTGGTGCGTGTAGATTTTAATGTTCCCCTCAAGAACGGTGTAGTTACCGACGATACCCGCATTCGGGCTGCTTTGCCGACGATAGAATACCTGAGGAAATTTGGTGCTAAAGTCATCTTAGTGTCTCACCTTGGTCGCCCCAAGGGTAAAGTGGTGGAGGAACTGCGGCTGGATCCGATAGCCAAGAGGCTTGCTGAACTGCTGAAAGCACCGGTCCAAAAAATTGATGTGGCGGTGGGACCGGAGGCAGAGGCAGCGGTAGCTGCTCTCAAAGAGGGTGATGTGCTGCTCTTAGAAAACATCCGCTTTTATCCCGGCGAAGAAAAGAACGACGAGAAGCTGGCGCAGGATCTAGCTAAATTAGCCGATATTTATGTGAACGATGCTTTTGGCACAGCGCATCGGGCTCATGCATCTACGGCTAAAGTGGCGGAGTTTTTGCCAGCAGTAGCAGGGTTCTTAATGGAAAAAGAGCTAAAGATGTTAGGCGATGCTTTAAATGATCCCGAGCGGCCATTTGTGGCCATCTTGGGTGGAGCCAAAGTATCGGATAAGATCATGGTGCTGGAGAATTTGCTCAAACGTGTGGACAGCTTGATCATAGGTGGTGGCATGGCCTATACCTTCTTGGCAGCGCAGGGATATTCAGTAGGTCGCTCGCTGCTAGAAGAAGACAAAATCCCTGTAGCCAAAGAAATTATGGCCCAGGCCAAGGAACGCAATGTGAAACTGCTTTTGCCGATAGACGTGGTGGTGGCACCGGAGATCAGCGAAACGGCAGTCTCCAAGGTAGTGCCAGTTAATAATATACCGGCTGACCAAATGGGCTTGGACATTGGACCGGAGACCAGGAAGCTGTATGCCGAAGCCATTGCTGCTGCTCGTACAGTTTTGTGGAACGGGCCCATGGGTGTGTTTGAGTTGGCACCTTTTGCAGCGGGAACACAGGCAGTAGCCCAGGCTTTGGCCGATGCACGGGCCATTAGTGTGGTCGGCGGTGGTGATTCGGCAGCAGCGGTAGCAAAGTTTGGCTTAAGTGAAAGAATGAGTCATATTTCCACGGGTGGTGGAGCGTCGCTGGAGTTTTTGGAAGGGCGGGAACTGCCTGGAGTCACTGTACTTCAAGATAAGTAGAAGGTGAAATTAATGCGAACCCCTATTATTGCTGGTAATTGGAAGATGAGCAACACGATAGCGGAAGCGGTAACTTTAGTGAAAGAACTACTACCGCTGGTGGCTGATGTTCAATCAACGGAAATAGTAGTGTGCCCGCCGTTTACAGCCTTGTATTCTGTTGGGCAGGCTATAGCAGGAAGCCGGATAGCTTTGGGAGCCCAAAACTTGTTCTGGGAAGAGAAAGGGGCGTACACAGGTGAGATTGCACCAGGAATGTTGGTGGACTTGGGTGTACGCTATGTTATCGTTGGGCATTCGGAACGACGTGCT
>JAAYWY010000267.1 GCA_012516165.1 Bacillota bacterium | reverse complement strand
CCGATCAACAGCACTGCTGCTGCTCCCCCGAGAGTGGTGGCAGCCGGTGTGAGGCCTT
Organism: Bacillota bacterium; assembly: GCA_012516165.1. Lineage (GTDB taxonomy): Bacteria > Bacillota > DTU030 > DUMP01 > DUMP01 > JAAYWY01. The sequence continues at coordinate 1,731 of JAAYWY010000267.1, read as the reverse complement.
TGGTAAAGGCCACCACTTGGTCGATCATTCCGTAAGCGTAAAAAGCCCCCAGCATGATACCGGCGCAAAGTTGGATCTGTACTGTTTTGGAAACAGCCTTGATGCCATCGGCTAAAATAGCGTTAAACTGCCGACGAACTTGAGGAAAAGCCATGGTCAAGATGGTGGCCACTATTATTGCCTGAATAATACGATTTATTAGTGCCTTTAAGATTGGTACTCCTCCCAAGGGTAGCAGGGGGTCTAAAATTTGTAGTACTTCAACCTTAAAGCCGGAACGCAGAATCACAATTACAGCTAGCACCAGCAAGGGTATCAACCGGGGCCATTCCTGGGCTAAGATCTGACCGGCGGACCGACTGGGTATAAGCTCCGGCGGCAGTTCTTTAATCCGGACATAGCGCCATACGGTAGCTAGTGCCACCAGTACACCAATACTTACGGTAATATAACCGATACTTATCACTGGATCTACCGGGGTATCAACTAAACTGGCCGCCAAAAAGAAGGATTGAGTAATAGGAGGCATAATGGAGCCTAGAATTCCGCCCAAAAGCAGGGTTAACCCCACCTGTTCTCCATCTAAACCAAGTTCGGCCAAGGACATTACCACCAACACACCTATTACGGTGGTTGTGGCAATGGCATCACCTAAAAGCGAGCCAGCCAACACCAAGCTAAGTACCACAGCGGATATTAGCCCTTTAGGGGAACGGCCAAAAAGAGCCCGAAAAATATTGAGTACCGTATCCATGGTCCCCAGCCGCACCTGGGTTTGGGCATAAATACTACCGAATATGGAAAGCCCAATCACCCAGGCAATCCGGTCGATACCATCTATGGCTGCCACTATAGCAGCCGGTACAGTTACCCGCCCGCACAGAAACGCCAACACCGCAGCGGCCAGCAATCCGATACGGACGTCACCGCCAATTTTGGGCAGTGGCAATAAAATAATAACAAACAGTACCACTACCGGCAGAATTACGGTTAGCACCTTTTCTCACTCCTTTTTATGGTCTTTCTCCAATTCTACGCCATTTGGGGAGTGAAGGTTCCAGCATTATAGTGAAATTACTGGTTTACCACCTTGTTTTTTCCCTTGATGAAAACGATCGGGGGCAAATTCGCTTAAGGGAATAGACGTTGTACCAGAAGTTATTAATTCAGCCATGAGTTTCCCGGTGATGGGAGCTAAGGCTATACCGTCCCCTTCATGACCGGCGGCAATATATAAATTATCGACCCCTGGAAGTCGGCCTAAATAAGGAAGGCCATCCGGGGTGTATGGGCGTAGTCCGGCAAAAGTGCGAATAATGTGTAATTTATCTAGGACCGGCAGAATGCGCGCCCCATGGCGTAAAACAGTCCGTATACCCTCAAGAGTTGTGGAAGTATCCCAGTCTACAAACTCGCGGGTACTGCCAACCAGAAGTGTACCAGCGGCTGTTTGTTCCAAAGCTAAACCGACGCCTAAGCGTAAGGCATCGTCTTCGGCCGAGGCCAAAAGCTCCGGATGGTACTTGGCAGCAATATAGCGGGCACAGAGAAAAATATGCTGGATGAGTGGCGGTGCCGGTTCGGTCACCACCAGCTGACCCCGGCGCGGCCGAAGCGGCAGTTCTAGACCTAAGGGTGCCAGCAAAGAAGAGGTAAACACACCGGTACAAAGTATGTACGACTGGGCATAAACACAGCCGCCAGGAACAACTAGTTTTTCTATGCTGCCGT
>JAAYWY010000266.1 GCA_012516165.1 Bacillota bacterium | reverse complement strand
ATAAAGATGACACTGGAAAGGGATCGGTTACTATTTACGCTTCCTTATTTATTATTGAAACTACCCAGGTTTTTGTGGTATTCGGCAATCCTTGTGAGTGCGAAGTATCCCCATCTATATTTGCAGTTGAAGGGAGATAAGTATAATGAGGTTAAACCGCAGGTTAACAACACTGTTGGTAGCTGTATTACTAGTTACCGTTGTGGCCGGGTGCAGTAAGCCGGCCGAAACAGGCAAAAGCGAGGACACCAAGCCATTGGTTATTGCCATGAGCAAAGAAGCTGCTACTTTGGACATGCATCAGGGAGTGGGAACGTATACGGCCTCGGTTCTGTTCCATCTTTACGATGCGCTAACATGGCGCACTCCGGAAGGCAATGTGGAGCCAAAGTTAGCCGAATCGTACAAAGCGTTAGATGACACTACGTGGGAATTTAAGCTGAGGAAAGATGTTAAGTTCCATAACGGCGAGCCGTTTACAGCTGAAGCCGTTAAATATAACGTAGAACGTATCCAGAACCCGGAATATAAATCTCGTTTGGCCGGTGACTTCGCTATGATTGAGCGGGTGGATGTTATCGACGAAAATACGGTGCACATTGTAACTAAACGCCCGTATCCCGGATTGCCCCTTCGACTAACTTATCTGGGAATGGTACCGCCAAAGTACACTGCTGAAGTGGGAGATGCTGAGTTTGCCGAGAAACCGGTTGGTACCGGACCTTATAAATTTGTGGAATGGGTCCATGGGGAGAAAATTGTTCTAGAAGCCAATGAAGACTATTTCCTTGGTGCTCCTAAAATTAAACAAGTGATCTTCAAAACGATTCCGGAAGATGGTACACGTATGGTGGCTTTGGAAACCGGTGAAGCTGATATCATCACCCAGGTACCGCCCAGTGAACTTAAACGCTTAGAGAGCAAGGAAGGTCTTTCTGTAGTCAGTGGACCTACCACGCGGGCTATTTTTGTGGGACTAGATACCTTAAAGGGTGGACCCTTGGCCAAAAAAGAAGTAAGGCAAGCTCTTAATTATGCTGTCAACCGTGAGCAGATTGTGGACACTATCTTGCAGGGCTTAGGAAAACCAGTAGCCAACTTGGTTTTGCCCCAGTTTGATGGATACGCCGAGGATATAGCTCCTTATCCGTACGACCCAGAAAAAGCCAAAGAATTGCTTGCTGCTGCTGGCTACCCGGATGGCTTTTCTACTTCGTTAGCTGTGGTTCCTGGGTCTGTTGAAGGAGTCAAAGAAGTAGCCGAAGCTATTGCTGCCGACCTGGGGCAAGTTGGGGTGAAGGTAGAGGTTAAGACTATGGAAGCAGCTCGTCAGCTACAGTTGGAGCTGGAGCACAAGACGGATCCCATGTTCATGAGCGGTTTAGGTGGACCGTATGCTGACGCTGAGCTGTTGATTCGAATTAGCACCGGTACAGGCCAACGTTATTCTAACTATAGCAATCCCGAATTGGATGCTCTTGTGGAGAAAGCAGCCAGTTGCATGGATGATGCCCAGCGGGATGAGCTGTGGCGTGAAGTTCAGCTAAAACTCATGGATGAAGCTCCGCTGCTTTATCTATATCAGCGCTATGCTGGCTATGGTGTACGCGATAGAGTAAAAGGGTGGCAGCCGCGGTTAGATGAGCTAGTTTTGTCCTATGGAGCTTCTTTGGAATAAGTAATTGTTGTCCATCGGCAACCAGCGTCTTAATTACAAATAAGCTGGTTGCCGGTGGGACGGGAGGTAGCAGACTTGAAGCGCTATATTTTGTCCCGCCTAATACAATTGGTATTTGTTTTATTAGGGATCTCGGTGGTTGTTTTCTTTATTTTGCATTTAAGCGGAGACCCGGTACTTCTCATGGTGTCGCCGGAAGCTTCGGCTGAGCAAATTGAGCAACTACGTGAGCAGATGGGCTTTAATGATCCGCTGATCGTGCAGTATCTGCGCTTTCTTGGTGGAGCAGTGCGAGGAGATTTTGGCGAGTCGTTAAAGTATTCTAAACCGGCCCTGAAATTGGTGCTACAACGGTTGCCAGCCACGTTAATTTTAGCGCTGTTGGGTACGATATTTTCGGTGATAATTGGGATTCCAGCCGGGGTTTTATCGGCAACCCATAGGGAAACTCCACTGGATTTTATAGTACGAACAGTGGCCCTATTAGGGCAGGCAGTCCCGGCCTTCTGGCTAGGTTTAATGTTAATGCTGCTTTTTTCAGTGCAGTTAGGATGGTTGCCACCATTCGGACGCGGAACGGTAGCTCATTTAGTAATGCCTGTTATTACGGCTGGTTCCTTCTCGGCGGCTGCAATTGCCCGGCTCACCAGGTCATCTCTGTTGGAAGTTATGGGGGCTGACTTTGTGCGTACAGCTCGGGCTAAAGGGTTAGCCGAGCGGATTGTATTATATAAGCACAGTTTACGTAACGCACTATTGCCAGTGGTGACCATGCTCGGTATGGAAATTGGGTCGTTAATAGGGGGAGCAGTTATTACCGAAACGGTCTTTTCCTGGCCGGGTATTGGCAGTTTAATAGTGGAAGCCATTTATGCTCGCGATTATCCATTGGTCCAGGCGGGGGTATTTGTAGCCGCTTCTTTATTTGTGGTTATAACACTGCTTGTCGATCTAGCGTATACTTTACTTGATCCGCGGGTGCACTATGGCAACTAAGGGGAAGTGTACAGTGAAAAAACGAGCTGGTGGGTGGACAGGGATAGTCGGTGCTGTAATGGTCGGTGTTGTAATTGTGGCGGCGCTGTTGGCACCGGTATTAAGCCCGTATGATCCCGGTTTTCAGGCCCGAGCGGACCGGCTGCAACCACCTTTTTCAAAAGGGCATCTTTTGGGCACAGATAACTTAGGCCGCGACATTCTTAGCCGTTTGATCTGGGGGAGCAGGGTCTCGATCTTGGTTGGTTTGGTGGGTTCAGTTTTAGGAGCTTTAGTTGGCGTTACCTTAGGGTTATTAGCTGGTTATTACCAGGGTTGGGTAGATACTATACTGATGCGGCTTGGGGATATTCAGCTAGCCTTTCCTTTTGTATTACTGGCTATTGCTGTAATGGGTGCTTTGGGACCGGGTTTAGATAATGTGATACTAGTGGCCATTATTAGCGGGTGGATTAAGTATGCCCGCGTAGTACGATCCAATGTCTTGACTGTTCGGGAGGCGGAATACGTCCAGGCAGCTAAAGCTCTAGGTTTGTCCAACGGGCGAATTATTGCGCGCCATATATTTCCCAATGTAATTGCCCCAGCGATTATCGTGGCCACCTTAGAAACAGGCCGAATTATTGTGATGGAAGCATCGCTGACGTTTTTAGGACTGGGTGTCCCACCTTCTATTCCGTCCTGGGGT
>JAAYWY010000265.1 GCA_012516165.1 Bacillota bacterium | reverse complement strand
GAGCTGGCCGAATTACGCCAGGTGGCCGATAGGGTGGCTATTGTGTACAGCGGCCAATTGGCAGGAATTTTGCCACCTACAGCCAACGATGCCGAGTTTGGCCTCTTGATGGCCGGTAAGGGAAAAGAGGCGGTGGGCCTAGGATTACTGATCTGCGACACGTAGTACGAAACATCGGTGTTCCACGGCTGATCATTTTTGCGTTTATTGCTAGTTTGCTAGTTTTAGCGGCTGTTACTGGCCTCCAGGTCAGAGACCTTATTTCTGATTCGCTAGTTCGGATAGGCATGAACGGAATTTTGGTGCTTTCTTTAGTTCCAACCATTCAAGGTGGCCTCGGTATGAATTTTGGCCTACCTCTGGGTGTCATTTGCGGTCTATTAGGTTCTTTGACCGCAGTAGAGTTCAATCTTAGGGGCTGGACCGGATTCTTAGCCGCCATCCTTTTTTCAGTTCCACTAGCTATTATCGCTGGTCTGGTTTATGCTTGGCTATTGGAACAAGTCAAAGGCCAGGAGATGATGGTGGGAACCTACGTGGGCTTCTCCGCTGTAGCTGGCATGTGTATTGCCTGGCTATTGCTACCTTATAAAAACCCCATCATGATTTGGGCCGTGGGCGGTAAAGGACTGAGGACAACTATTAGTTTAGGTGATCACTATGCTAAACTGCTCAACAATTTTCTTAAGTTGAACATAGGTGGCATCATTGTTCCTACGGGATTGTTACTCTTTTTCTTATTATTTTGTGCCCTATGGCACCTCTTCTCTCGTACCCGCACAGGAATGGCACTTAATACTGCTGGCAGTAACGAGCTTTATGCTATTTCCTCCGGAATTGATGTCCAGCATATGCGGCACCTAGCAGTGGTTATATCCACCGTGTTAGCTGCTATTGGTATTGTGGTTTATGCCCAAGCCTATGGTTTTATCCAACTGTACACAGCTCCTTTAATGATGGCTTTTCCGGCCATAGCAGCTGTTCTTTTGGGCGGGGCCTCTGTCCAAAAAGCCAGTGTCAGTAATGTAATTTTAGGTGCCATACTGTTTCAGACTATGCTTACCATCGCCTTGCCAGTGACTAGTTCCGTTATCGAAGGCGATATTTCAGAAGTAGCCCGGGTAGTTATTTCCAATGGTATGATCCTTTATGCTTTAACCCGGCCCACGGGAGGGAATTAAATGTCCGCAAAAACTGTTACATCTTCCTCCTCTGCCCCCCAGCTGCAGGCCCTTGACAAGCGACGTTTCCAGCTAAACCCGGTAGTATTAATGTTTGTCATTTTATGCGTTGCTGGCATTCCAGCCACCGGCCTTTCCCTTACCTGGTTGGCCGAAGAACTTATCACCCGCATGGCTCGAAACTCGTTTCTGGTTTTATCACTTTTGATCCCTGTTTCAGCTGGTATGGGCCTTAATTTTAGCATCGTGCTTGGAGCCATGGCTGCCCAAACGGCTATTATTGCCATCACCCACTGGCAAATAGAAGGAATTGGCGGCCTACTGTTAGCGGCAGTACTGTCTACACCTTTGGCTATTCTCTTGGGCTATTTAGTGGGCCAATTGTTTAATAAAGCTAAAGGTCGGGAAATGATCACCGGCATGATCGCTGGTTTCTTTGCCAATGGTATTTATCAACTAGTGTTTCTCTT
>JAAYWY010000038.1 GCA_012516165.1 Bacillota bacterium | reverse complement strand
TACAGTGTTTGGATTAAATTACCGACAATGATATAATTGCTGAATATGTGCATCTGATGATTATAACAACATTATTTCTGATTTGCGCTTAAACAATAAGGTTCTAACATTCTAATACCGAAAAAGGGGTGCTTGCGTAGAAAGATATTTTTTGTAGTAAGCTGTTGTTAACACAGTAGTATACAGAAAAGGATGATACATATGGGCTTTGGAACAAAAAAGAAGAGAGGTTCAATTCGTTGGTTATTTGTGATCACGTTACTGGTTCTTTCTATTTTACCGTTGCTGTTGGTAAGTACTGTGAATTATAAGGTAACGCAAAAGGAACTAAATCACAATAACGAAATTACAATGATGCAGTCGGCCGAAACTTTAGCCCAGACAATAGATTCGTGGCTGGAACAAAATGTTGCAAGCTTGGAAAAACTGGCCGAAAATCCACTGCTGAAAACCAATGATATCGATAAAATTAAAAACTTATTGGAAAATGTAGCCAGCAGCAATTCGGCTATTGATTCCTGTTTTTTAGCCGATGCCAACGGTAATTTTATTGATTCCACTGGAGTTACGGGTTCAATAGCGGACCGGGAATATTTCCAGCAGGCCAAGATGGGAAAAATTGCTATCAGCGATATGACTGTCGATAAAGTCACCGGTAAAAAAGTGATATTTATGGCTGCACCTGTGGCAGGGACAGAGGAGAAGATAGTGGCCTGGGGTGTCGACAGTAGTATTTTGCTAGGTTGGGTACGCACGGCCCAATACGGAAAAACCGGTTATGCCAGCTTATATGATCGTCGGGGCGTCTGCCTGGCTCACCCCGATCAAGAACAAATATTTCACTTTAATTTACTCGATAGTTCATCGGAAAGTTTACACAAAGTAGCTGTAGCAGCTTACAATCAGACAGAGACATTGGTTAGTCGTTATGACCTGGAAGGACATGATATGACAGCAGCCATAGCCATGATTCCCAGTACAGGCTGGCGTTTGGCTATGTCTGTACCGACATTGGAATTGCAGGCTTTGGCCAGCGATCTTCTGCGTGTAAACTTAGCAATTACTGCAGCGGCCACGGTTGTTATAGTAATTTTGGCATTTATCATAAGCAACAAGTTAAGCCAGCCCATTTCAAAGCTGGCTGAAGCAGGCAAACGGCTGGCCGAAGGCGACTTAACCATGAAAACCGACATAAAAAGCAACAACGAAATTGGCTTACTAGCCGAAACCCTCAATACAAGTGTAGGTTCGTTGCGGGAATTAGTAAAAAAGGTTGTAGGCATAACAGAGGAATTATCTGGATCGGCCGAGGAGCTAAGTGCATCCTCTGAACAAACGCAGCAGGCTCTGGAGCAGGTAACGGCTACTTTGCAAGAGATTGCCCAAGGGGCCAATGACCAAGCTGTTACTACTCAAAATGCTGTAGAGATGGCATTGAAGATTAATCAACAAACTGATAACGCTGCTTTAGAAACGATAAACTTGACTAAAGCCGCTGACAGCTTAGAGGCTTTAGCTAACCAAGGCAAAGATGCCATGGGTAATCTTATTGCCAGAACAAAAGAAAACTCTGCTTCCGGTGCCAAAGTAGCTGAGGTAATAAACAACATGGCCGCGCAGGCCAAAGATGTAGGCACTATTTTAGAAGTTATTAACACCATTGCCGATCAGACTAATCTGTTGGCATTAAACGCAGCTATAGAAGCAGCCCGAGCGGGAGAGCATGGACGTGGTTTTGCTGTGGTGGCCGACGAGGTGCGGAAATTAGCAGAGGAATCGGGACATGCTACCGAAGAAATTGCCCAGATTTTAAATAAGATCCGCTCCAGTGCCGACGGTGCAGTTGGTGAAATGGATACCGCTAATCAGGTTATCCAAAATCAAATGGAAGCCATCGTTCAAACCAATAAGGCGTGGGATAATATCTATCAAGCGGTTATCCAAGTTAAGGATAGCACCCAAACCGTGGCTGGATCAGCTGAACAAATTAAGGATTATGTCGAAAAAATAACAGATTCTATTGAAAGCATTGCTGCTGTGTCCCAAGAAAATGC
>JAAYWY010000264.1 GCA_012516165.1 Bacillota bacterium | reverse complement strand
GCGTATAAGGAAGCGGCCAAGGTATGTTACCGGGCCTGGGAAAAAGGTTTGTTGCTATCGTTCTTTAGTGGTTCGGTACTACGGATTCAACCACCCTTGGTTATGAAAGAAGAAGAAATGGAGCAGGGCCTAGCTATAATTGAGGAAGCCTTGGCTGATTTGGTAGCCGGGAAAATAAGCGACGAGGTCTTGGAAATTGTTAAGGGATGGTAGATATCTAATTTTTTATTATGAAAACCTGTCCTTAATTCCTAACTTTTGCAATTTTAGTTTTGGGTTTGTCTCCTCTGGATAGATACCAAAAGATAGAAATTTACCTGAATTCCATAGCTTCTCATATTACCTACCACTTCTGAATCTATAGCAACCTGTTTTGCTTGTTTACTGCTAAAATCGTAAACTCTGATTTATGGGTTTTTATCTTCTTACTTTTTCAGCGGATATGATTTGTTTTGTATCGAATTGATGCGTTTTATCTCTTGTTTATCAAAATTGATTTTCTTAGAAGGTACAAAGGTACAGTTGTAATAATAACTTGTGTTGAATCAAAATAATATTGAAGTATAGTGATAAATAGCTTTATATTTTAATTAATCCTAAAACAGTATAAAACAGAAAGAAAGGGGTTCAACCTTATGGATAATAGTACGAAAAGCAAACATAACAACTTATTTAATATTATCCGTTATGCTGGTACTTATATAGGCGCAGTAATTGGAGCAGGATTTGCTAGTGGTCAAGAATTGTTACAATTTTTTGTGTCCTACGGATACTTAGGGATTATAGGGGCATTATTAGTGACCATCTTATTTGCTTGGTATGGATCTTTATTCATGGAATTAGGACACAAACTTAAGACTTCAACACACAAACCAGTGTTTGATTACTTATGTGGGGAAAAACTGGGGAAAATATTCGATTGGATTCTTATTTTCTTTTTGTTTGGAGTCCTTGCAGTAATGATTTCGGGTGGTGGTGCTACACTAAATCAACATTTTGGGATAAATATATTTGTAGGTAAAATTATAATAACTGTAGCGACAGTTGGTACAGTTCTATTAGGTTTTGACTCAGCTTTAACAGCTCTAGGGTTTTTAGCGCCACTGATTATCATAATGACACTTGCCATTTCAATAGGAACAATATTTACTAACTTTGAAGGTCTTTTAGTTGCAGGACAAGCTGTTAGAAATATAGAGATTATAAGGGCAACACCGTTTTGGTGGTCTTCAACATTAATATATGTTTCTTACTGTGTATTGCCCAGTGTACCTGCATTAGCATCAATTGGCAATGAAGAATCAGATGTATCGGTAATTCGGAAGGCGGGAATTGTTGGAGGAATTGCGCTTGGTGCAGGAGTTTTGTGCATGGTGTTGGCTCTTTTATCAAAAATTCAGGATGTAGCTTCTTTCGAGGTACCCTTTTTAGAAGTTGCAAGACAAATGCACCCGATAATAGGTTTGATACTTTTATTTGTACTTTTAGCAGCTATCTATACTACGGCTGTACCTATTTTATATGGATTTTCAATTAGATTTGCACAAGATGGCACTCCTAAATTTAAAGTACTATCAATTATAGCTGGAGTAATTGCCTTTATTGCAGGTATGTTTCCATTTAGCGCACTTGTTTCAACTATATACCCGTTGCTTGGATATATTGGACTTATAGTCATGGCCAGCGGCTTTTATAAAGCAATTATTAAAAATACAATTTTACCGGTAGATTCCAGCTTTAAGGAAGTTAAGGTACCAAAGCCACAGTAAAATATCGAGGTTTTTATGGAAGGTATAAAATTAGTTAACTTTCAGTTTGGTATAATAAAAGCGAACCGTTATCATCGTATCAGATATCCGTATACGGTGCGAACTGGGCTGTCTATCTTAATATTAGCTATCGATGTCTTTGATAAGCTATCATCGTCAGCTACATTGGCCTTACTGGCAAAGCTACAGATACTGCTCAAGTGATCAAGAGAAACGTTAAATAAGCAGCAGGGCCTTATAATGAGAAGTAATAATGGTACTCAATTAAGGGCAACGTGTTCAGCGAGACAGAGGCAATGGAATATCTGAGATTATTCATGGGAATATTACACTTAATACCCCTAACCGAATTATTTTACGGCATCTTAGAGAATAAGTGCTATATTTGCCACTAATTTGCAACATTGGCTGAAACGTACAAAGCTATCATTTGTTACCTACATTATTGCAATCGCAAACGCTGATACAGTAGCATTGGATACATGGTTCCGATATGGTTCTATGTAAGGCAATGTACTAACATAAATACGTTCTTAAAAGCAGCTGTGGCCAAGGAATGAAGCAATTTTTAGACTTGACTTTACCAAAATAGGAAAAAATATATAATCAGGAAGTGCCGTGAAAGTGAGCCAAATAAGAAGCCTACTATTATCGCTTCCAATGGACAAGGATATTCTCCGGATTTAAGGCTTCAAGGTGGTTGTAACGAGTTATAAGTTTTTCGTTTTTAACTGTAAAAGCAGGATTGCTAGCTGATTTTAAAGTTCGGGACCATTTTTAGGCTGTAAAACTACGGAAAACTACGGATGCGTTTGGTATTTATGCTAAAAAATTTGCAAAGAAAAGTAGTTGGACTTGAAACTTTCATGAGAAGATGGTAAAATCATATCGCAGTGCCGGAGTGGCGGAACAGGCAGACGCAAGGGACTTAAAATCCCTCGGGTGGATAACACCCGTACCGGTTCGATCCCGGTCTCCGGCACCAGCAATTATATCTGTTGTCAGCATCATAAAAAGGAAGCTAGACTCTTTTTATGATAAGAAGATAACTGTTTCAACTTAATGCTCAGAGCTTTACACACCCTTTCATTGTCTGGAAACAACGGAAGGGTGTTACTTTTTAACTTTCCCTCCGGGAAGCCTTATTTAGAGCATTTCTAGTTTGTGGTGCGGTAATGAAAGATAATAGGAAAAACCATACTTGGTTGTTGAGTCACCTCTTGTCTTCCATTCCATATCAATAAAAAACATGGGGAGGGAATTTTATGCTGGCTTATACAGTTGTCCATATACCGCTGGGACAAGGAACTTTAATTAGTTCCAATATGGGGCTATGCTATTTTGGTTTATATCAACATCCTGCTAACAACAGGTGTTGGTTGAAAGATCATTTTCCAGAAGAAAGTTTAACCATGGCTCCTGACTTTTTGTACCTAAAGGAAGCGGTGAAACAACTTAATGATTATCTGGCTGGTCGGCTACGTATATTTTCTCTTCCACTGGATCTAAGAGGCACTACTTTTCAAATAGCTGTTTGGCAAGCCTTATTAACGGTACCATATGGAAAAACTGTGACTTACGGTGATTTAGCAGTAGCGGCAGGCCATCCCCGAGCAGCTAGGGCTGTAGGAAGTGCCATGCGAGCTAATCCGTTGCCGCTATTTGTACCTTGCCATCGAGTTTTGCCAGCTGATGGAACATTAGGTGGTTACGGTGGTGGCCGCGAGTTAAAACGTCGGCTGCTGGAGTTAGAGGGCAGTTTTACCGAATAACAAAAGCTAGGACGAAATAGACTACATTATGCCATATACCATGTCTATAAATCACAATTGTGGTAAACTAGGGGTGAGGTAAACACAAGGAGGAATTTATGAGTGAAAGAAGATAGTGCCCAGAAGAAACTGCTTGATGCGCTCTCTTTTGAAGTCCGGTCTGCCTGGGATCGTCTTGGTTCTGAACAATTGCATCAGGTTTTTTCGTTCGCAGAGGACTATAAAGCCTTCCTTACTCAAGCCAAAACAGAACGAGAAGCTAATCATTATATTCTTACTAAAGCAGAGAAGCAAGGCTTTGTTCCAGCAGAAAAATTATCTGGCAAGTTGCGTCCTGGCACCAAATTATACTTTGGCAACCGAGGACGTAGCTCAGCTTTGGTGGTTATTGGTCAAAAACCTATCGTTGATGGTTTTCGTCTCGTCGGTTCCCATATTGATTCACCCCGTCTAGATCTAAAAGCTCGTCCCCTGTATGAAGAAGACGGACTGGTGCTGTTTAAAACTCAGTATTATGGCGGCATTAAAAAGTATCAGTGGCCGGTACAGCCCTTAGCTCTGCATGGGATAGTAGTGCTAACAAATGGTGAGCGTATTAACCTTTGTTTGGGTGAAGAACCGGGAGATCCAGTTTTTTGTGTTACTGATCTCCTACCTCATTTGGCTTATGAACAAATGGACAAAAAGGCCAAAGATGTGGTAACTGGCGAAGCCCTTAATATTGTTGTTGGCAATTTGCCTTATCTTGAAGATCTGGATGTTAAAGAACGGGTAAAACTAAACATACTACGACTACTTCATGACACCTACGGCATCAAAGAAGAAGATTTGGTCAGCGCCGATATTGCTGCGGTACCAGCCGGTGCTGCCAGAGATGTGGGTTTTGACCGCAGCTTAATTGGTGCCTACGGCCAGGACGACCGCGTTTGTGCTTATGCTTCCCTGCAAGGATTTATGGATATAGCAGTACCAGAGCTTACGGCCATTTGCCTTTTTGCCGATCGTGAAGAAGTGGGAAGCATGGGAAATACAGGAGCCCGATCGCGGTTTTTGGAAAACGTGGTAGCTGAACTAGTATCCCGTGAAGAAATAGGAAGTACCGATCTTGGTGTACGTCGGGCCTTGGCTAAAGGTGAAGCATTATCAGCCGATGTGAATGCTGCCCTAGATCCTTCTTATGCTGAAGTGAGTGATAAACGAAATTCAGCCCGCCTGGGGTATGGTATAAACTTAACCAAATATACCGGCGGCCGAGGAAAAGGTGGTGCCAGCGAAGCTAGTGCAGAGTTTATGGCTAAGATCCGCCAGCTATTGAATGCTCACAGTATTCCTTGGCAGCCGGGCGATTTAGGTAAGGTGGATGAGGGGGGCGGCGGAACCATTGCCCAGTTCCTAGCCGATTTAGGAATGGATGTTCTTGATGCTGGTGTACCTATACTTAGCATGCATTCGCCTTTTGAATTGGCGAGCAAAGTCGATGTGTATGCTGCTTATCGGGCCTATAAGGTATTTTGGGACCCAGAGAAATAACTAATTTTCAATACCTGTACGGGCAGGAACTCCTTGATGATAGTAATGCTTTACTTCTCGCATTTCGGTGACCAAATCAGCATAGTTCAGTAGTTCTGGGGGAGCACCGCGACCGGTGATCACTACTTCTGCCGGTCCTTGGCGCTCCTTTAACATTGCTAACACTTCTTGCACATCGGCTAAACCTAAGTGCAAAACTACGCAAAGTTCATCTAGGACAACTAAATCGTAACTTTGGCCCATGAGTGCTTCTCGTGCTAATGACAGCCCTTTATTAATTAAGGCTACATAATCAGCGGGCGGTTTGCCAGGTTCAAACACTACTATCTGGTTGCCCATAGCTGCTGCTGCCTCGGGGGATATTTGATCACGACGGGCTATAAAATACGGTTTACCTAAAGTGACTATCTTTAAACGGGGGGAAAGATCCTTTAAAACTTTATGCTCGCTGTATGTAGCCTGTTTCATAAACTGGAGGAAAAGGACTCTTTTGCCAGCACCTAAAGCCCTAATAGCAAGACCAATGGCAGCGGTGGTCTTTCCTTTGCCGTTTCCAGTGTAGATCTGGATATAACCTCGTTCAATATTTTGTGCCATGATTCCAACCCCTTGTTTATATAATAAAACTTAGCGGTCTTTTTTCATCATTCGCTACTAAAAACACAAATCCTGCTGTGGTGGATTAAGACAATATATAACCATATCTTTATTCTTGAAAGAAGCTCTGTAGTAATTTTTAACGAAGCAGAAAGGCAGCGCGCACGGCACTGCCTTTGCTGTCTAGTATCTAGGTATCTACATGCGCTAGAATTTTACTATACCAACGCTGCTCAAGAATACAATAGCAATCAAAATAGGAGCCACGTACTTAATCAGAACGTTAGCCCACAAGTTACCCCAACTAAAATTAATGGTACCATCATTAGTAGCTTCCTTCAATGCATTCTTGCTGCCCCAGACCCAGGCTACAAAAATGGCCGTTAGCATGCCACTAACAGGAAGAAGAATGTTGCCAGATACATAGTCTAAGAAATCAAAGAAGTTCTTTCCAGCAAGGGTGAACCCGCTCCAAATTCCGTTAGAAAGCGATGCAGCTATACCAACCGTAAATATAATAGCACCCATAATTAATGTGGCTTTCTTACGTTCCCAAGCATGTTCTTCTATCATATAGGCTACTACTGGCTCCAGCAGTGAAATAGCTGAAGTAAGAGCTGCTAAGAAAAGCAGGAAGAAGAAAGCTGCGCCAAAAATATTTCCAGCTGGCATTTCAGAAAAAACAGCTGGCAGTGTTACAAAAGCCAGGCCACCACCTTGACCAGGCTCAAAACCGTAGGCAAATACTGCCGGGAAAATAACTAGGCCGGCTAAAAAGGCCACTAATGTATCCATTATAGGGACAACCGTAGACACAAAGGGGATGTTTTCTTGTTTGTTCAAATAACTACCATAAGTTAAAATTGATCCCATACCCAAGCTTAATGAGAAGAATACCTGTCCTAATGCAGCTAAAAGTGATTCGCCGGTAAGCTTAGAAAAATCAGGTTTTAAGTAGAATGCTAGCCCTGCTTCGCCGCCAGGTAAAGTTAGGGAACGAATAGCCAAAATAATTATAACTACAAATAAAGCTGGCATCATAATATTAGAGTATTTCTCAATACCGTCTTGCACACCCTTATATACAATCCAGATAGTTATACCCATGAACAATGCATGCAAAAGAACAGGATATAAGGGATGACTAATAAAACCACCAAACAAATTGGCACTAGCGCTAGGATCCGCAAAACCGAAACCGACAATTGCTCGGAAAAAGTAGTAAATTGTCCAGCCACCGACTACACTATAAAAGGAAAGGATCATAAAACCAGCGATGATTCCAATTAATCCCACTGGAGCCCACGACGGCTTTATGGCTTTGAAAGCGCCTACATTGGATTGCTTAGTATAACGTCCCAGTGATACCTCGGCAATAAAACACACTATACCAATTATTAGAATAAACAGCACATATATTAATAAGAAAGCTGCACCACCATACATACCGACCAGGTACGGGAACCGCCAGATGTTGCCCAGACCGACGGCCGAGCCCGCGGCAGCAAAAATAAATCCCATTCTACTGCCGAATGTTTCGCGGTTTTGTTCGCCCATAATTAAACCTCCTTTTTGTCACTTGTTTAACAATATTATTACAATTACGATTACTGTGCAGCCAACCTTCTATCAATCCTCCTTTCTGAACTGCGCCGGATAAATTAATTGGCATAATTATGACTATACAGTAGTATGACATAATTATGACTATTTTGTTATTGCCACACATATATATCCGGCTTCGTAAATTACTTTGACATAACTTTTAAAAATCCTGCTACAGGTATTAAATCTTTTATTATATTTAACTAATTCTCTCTGCTCAAAATTAGCGATTTTTCAACAATAATTGCCACTATTTATAGTTGATGGAAATTTTCCCTACCAAAGTTCTGCTAAATATTCGAGACTTATTTATAAGCCTCTGTTGTATTATGAGAGCGCCTAGCAATATTTCTTTGGCACGAAGCATATTTTAAAATATTTGTAGAAAAGAATTGTTTTTTGTCGCAAACACCATTTGAAGTGTTGCTAAACAGCAGGAATCTTATCGGTATATAGAGAAAGAAATCAACAAAGTTGTTTTCCAACAAGCTGTTGTAAAGTCGTTGCCTCAGCAGACAATGTTCGTAAAAATAGTATGAGGTCCTTTACTTGGCCCCTGCAAACAAAACCGCGTCTATGGAATATACATTCCATGAGAAAACCTCCCTGGATATTTTGTTCTTAATTTATTATGCGGCCAGAAGGAATTTATGAGCGATGGGAGAAGATGGTATGAAACTGGGAGAAGATACTTTAAGAATAAGTACTATTTACGAAGGTCGTATTTTTCGCGTGGAACAAGCGATAGTAAGCTTACCTGATGGAAACCAGGCCTACCGTGATGTAGTTAAACACCCTGGAGCTGTAGCTGTTTTGGCATGGCCATCTCCCGATTCTATAATATTGGTAAGACAGTTTCGTTATGCAACAGGAGAAGAACTATGGGAAATACCGGCTGGAAAACTTGAACCAGGAGAAGATCCTGCCTCTTGTGCGGCCAGAGAATTAAGCGAGGAAGCAGGTTTCCGTCCACAATTGTTGAAGCATATTTACTCTTTTTATACTAGCCCCGGGTTTTCTTCCGAATTACTATATTTGTACGAAGCAAAAAATTTGATTTCATCACCTAGCTGTACTGATGATGATGAGTTTTTAGAGGTTACTGCTATCCCACTGCAAGAAGCTATGTGTTGGTTAAGTCAAAAAAGAATTAAAGATGCCAAAACCATAATTGCTCTTCTTTGGGCTTGCCAGCAGCAAATGGCATAGCTTATTTCTCCCCTGCATAAGGATGAATGTAGACAGGCAGGGGGAGATACTTATGCGGCTGAGATACCTAAAAGATAATTGGACCCACCATATAAGGGCTAACCTCAGTATATATTTTTTTGTGGTGCTTTTATTTCTTACCGGCGTAGTATTTGGTGCCCTAGCAGTACGCACTCTGGCTACAGATCAAAAGACTGAACTTATAACTTACCTACAAATTTTTATTGCTGATATTGCTTCGGAAGAATTGTTAACAGGAACCGATCTGCTGCTACCCATTTTATGGGCTAATATTAAAACTGCTATCCTAATATGGCTGGGCGGATTAACAGTAATTGGCCTTCCTCTTTCGTTAGTCCTCATTTTTACCAAGGGGTTTAGCAGCGGTTTTACTGTGGCTTTCTTGGTAGACGAGGTCAAATGGCGTGGGTTTATTTTGGCAGCAACTGCTATACTACCTCACAGCTTTTTTTCTATTCCGGCCTTATTATTCTTGTCGGTAGGAGCTGTTTGTTTTACTTTTTGTGTGTTGCGGCAACGTTTTTTTAAGCATCAGGGCTTTTTGGAAGCCATTCCCTTTTGGAACTATACTTTGTTTATACTATATGCCAGCCTAACTATGGTTTTAGCTTCGCTGGTGGAAACTTACATAACACCGGTGTTGGTAAAAACAACAGCCGGTTGGTTACTCTAGGTTCTATTCTGGATAAACATGTTTCTGAAAGTAAAGAGGTGCTTAACATTGAAACCAGAGAGTAAATCCAAACATTTAGCTCTCTCTAAACAAGATATTGACCATTTTTGTTCTTATTTGTTAGCAGAGCGGGGCTTGGCGTTAAATACAGCAGCCAGTTATCGTCGGGACTTAGAAAAACTGGCTCAGTACTTGGCCGATAAGGGGCACACTTTACGTACTGCCAATCATGTTATGCTGGTAGGTTACTTTCAGTCCCTAGCTCAAGGGGGCAAAGCTCCTTCTTCTATAGCACGAGCTGGGGCATCTGCCCGTACTTTTTATCAATATCTTAAAGAAGAAGAACTGGTGCAAGATAATCCAGCTATTGGCATTGTCACTCCTCAGCCAGGCTTGTACTTACCACAGTACTTAGGACAAGCGCAGGTAGCTATGTTGATCAATCAGGTGACGGGTTCGAGCCCCTCGAAACTGCGGGATCGGGCCATGCTAGAACTTATTTATGCCTGCGGACTAAGGGTATCAGAACTGGTTGGTCTCAATCGAGACGATGTTCATTTAAGTGAGCGCTATGTCCGCTGCTTGGGTAAGGGTGGAAAGGAACGTATTGTACCTATAGGAACTCCAGCTGCTATAGCCGTTGAGGATTATTTGCAAAGGGGAAGGGGGAAACTGTTAAGACGTTATAAGAACGAACAAGCCTTATTTTTGAATCAACGGGGCTCCCGGCTCACTAGGCAAGGGTTTTGGTTAATTCTGAAACAGTATATCCGAGCAGCCAAATTGCCAGAGGATGTTAGTCCGCATACACTGCGCCATTCTTTCGCTACCCATTTATTAGAGGGTGGAGCTGATTTACGCACAGTGCAAGAGTTGCTGGGACATGCTGATATAAGCACTACCCAAATATATACTCAGGTAACACCGCAGCATCTCATCAAAGTTTATCAACAATGCCACCCTCATGCTAAGACGGCATTGTCACCCGAGAAGAAATAGAGGTGGATATAAGTTATGACTATTGTGGTTTTAGTTGCTGATAGCTTAGGAATTGGTGCATTGCCTGATGCAGTTTTTTATCAAGATGAAGGATCAAATACGTTAGCCAATACTGCTCGAGCTGTAGGTGGGTTAACATTACCTACTTTATCGCGTCTGGGGTTGGGAAATATTGTTTCGGCGCAAGGCATTATGCCAGTCACAAGTCCTCTGGCCGCATACGGCCGCATGGCTGAAGCTGCACCAGGAAAGGACACTACTACGGGTCATTGGGAATTAATGGGGTTGATCTTGACTAATCCATTTCCCGTATATCCTAATGGCTTTCCGCAGGATATAATTAATCAGTTTGAAGCCCGTATTGGGCGAGCAACATTAGGCAATAAGCCTGCTTCGGGTACAGCCATTATCGATGAATTAGGTGCTGAGCATTTGGCTACAGGTTATCCTATCGTGTACACTTCCGCTGATAGTGTTTTTCAAATTGCTGCTCATGAGGAAATAATTCCTCTTTCCGAACTCTATCACATGTGCACTGAAGCTAGAGCGTTACTAACTGGCCCACATGCCGTGGGGAGAGTAATCGCCCGCCCCTTTATCGGGGAGCCAGGTAATTTTCGCCGCACGGCCAATAGACGCGATTTTTCGCTGCCGCCGCCTGCTCCCACTGTATTAGATGTTGCCCAAGCGGCTGGTCTAGCTATACTTGGCATCGGCAAAATCGGAGACATTTTTGCTGGACGAGGGCTTAGCAAAGTTTGGCATAGTAACAATAATCATCACGGTATGGCCTTAACACAAAAAGCTGTCGTTGATGGCCATTGGCATTTAGTTTTCACTAACCTGGTAGATTTTGATATGCTTTATGGACATCGCAATGATCCGGTGGGATACGCGCACGCCCTGGAAGAATTTGATTGCGATTTGGGTAGTTTCATTTTGTCCTTAGAACCGGAAGACGTTCTTATTATTACTGCCGATCATGGCTGTGATCCTACCACCACCAGCACTGATCATTCCCGAGAATATGTGCCCCTTTTGGTTTATGGTTCCCATATTAAACCACGGAATTTAGGAACGCGTAAAACATTTGCTGATGTAGGAGCTACGGTAGCTGAAATTTTAGGGTTAGACTGGCAAGGAGCAGGTACCAGCTTCTGGAAGGATATTGCCATGGAACCTTAATACCTGCTGATAATGATAAATGATAACGGGCGAAATAACGATCTGGAGGCGAATCTTTTTTTGATGAACATTAAGAAACAGGTAGCATCAGCTGCCCATTATCTACAGCAACAGCGATCATTTGATCCGGAGTTAGGATTGATTTTAGGCTCTGGTCTGGGCCAAGTGGCTGAGGAGATCGAAGATCAATTAGTGATTCCTTATCAAGATATTCCTCATATGCCAGTATCAACTGTAAGTGGACATGCTGGGCAGTTAGTGATGGGGTACTGGTGCGGCCACCCAGTGGTATGTTTTCAAGGGCGGTTTCATTATTACGAAGGCTATGGTATGAAAGAAGTTACTTTCCCTGTGCGCTTATTAGCTGCTTTAGGAGCCAAGTACTTGATTGTTACTAATGCTGCTGGTGGCATAAATCCCGATCTTAACCCAGGCGACTTAATGCTCATCACTGACCATATTAATTTTATGGGAACTAATCCACTTATTGGGCCTAATGATCCTGACTTGGGGCCTCGTTTTTCATCTATGACTACAGCTTA
This sequence comes from Bacillota bacterium, assembly GCA_012516165.1. Taxonomy (GTDB): domain Bacteria; phylum Bacillota; class DTU030; order DUMP01; family DUMP01; genus JAAYWY01. The sequence goes on along the minus strand of JAAYWY010000264.1, from coordinate 18,766 downwards.
CGACCGTGATCTAGCGACTTTAGCCCAGGAAGTGGCGGCGAAAGAAGGAATTAAACTTAAACAAGGCATTTATATTGGCGTCACTGGTCCTAGTTTTGAAACCCCAGCTGAGCTCAAAGCCTTTGCCTTTTGGGGAGCTGATGCTGTAGGCATGTCCACTGTTCCCGAAGTAATTGTTGCTCGTCATGCTGATCTTAGGGTACTTGCTATTTCTGTTATCACCAATACGGCACGGGGTGAAGCTCATGAAGTAGCCCAACATGGACAAGTATTAGATGTAGCTGGTAAAGTCGGACCTGACTTAGCGCGACTTTTGGCTAGAATTTGTACCCAACTCTAATCAGTTATGTATTGCTTATTCCTATCCTGGTTAAGCTACCTTTGAATGCCAAGGAAAGGAGACCCAGGATGAGGAGAAATATTTACAAGCAATCTTGTGCTGGTTTAATAGCATGTCTAGTTGTAGTCTCACTAGTGGGATTGCCAGTTAAGGCTGAACCACTCGATACGTCTGCTGAAAGCGCAGTATTAATGGATGCAGCTAGTAAAACTATACTGTACGAAAAAAATGCTCACGAAAAACGTGAGCCAGCTAGCGTAACCAAAATAATGACCATGTTATTAGCTTTGGAAGCGGTAGAACAAGGACGCCTCAAATTGGAGGAGGAAGTAATTATTTCTGAAAATGCCCATCGTGAAGTAGATAGCGACGGCTCGGTGGTGTTTTTGGAAATGGGTGAGCGGCGCACAGTAGAGGAGTTGTTAATTGGCATCGCCGTTGGATCCGGTAACGATGCTTGTGTAGCCTTGGCCGAACATATGTCTGGTAGTGAGGCTAATTTCGTACAGCTGATGAATAAGCGAGCGAAAGAGCTAGGAATGAACAATACTAATTTTGTCAACGTGCATGGTATGCCAGATCCGAATCATTATACCAGTGCTTATGATATTGCTCTTATGTGCTTTGAAGCAGTCAGACATCCCCAGTTATTAGAATACACATCTATCTATGAATATAAATACCGAGATGATCCACCACTGGTCTTATGGAATACTAACAAACTACTCGCTTGGTACAAAGATGTGGTGGATGGTCTCAAAACTGGCTGGACAGAAAAGGCCGGATATTGTTTAGCCGCCACCGGTAAGAAAGATGGATTCCGTCTAATTAGTGTAGTTTTAGGGTGTCCAGTACCGCGAAGCCACTTTCAAGAAGCTATTAAGCTATTAAACTATGGCTTTGCCAACTACACATCACTTACGGTAGCAGATAAAGGGGAAATAAAGGCCACCTTGCCAGTACTTCGCGGGGTAAAACAAGAAGTCTCGTTATTATGTGCCCGGAATCTTGCTGTAACAATACCTAAGGGAGAAGAGAGCGCTGTAAGCTGGGAACTAGAGTTATCCAGCAATCAACTAGAAGCACCGGTGGCTGCTGGTACCGTACTGGGAAGAATAGTTGCTAAGAAAGATGGGCAGCCAGTAGGAATAACCGAACTAGTGGCAGCCGAAGATATTGGTCGGCTTAGTTTCGGCGGTTTGTTCCGGCGAGTCATTACCACTTGGCTTGTGAGCAACCCCCAAAGCTCTAAGCTATAAAACTGCAAGTGCTTTCTAGTAACTTTGTTGGCTAGTGGAGGCTTAAAGTAATGGTGTATTAAAAAGGTTGTCCTACGTTATAAGCTTAGGACAACCTTTTTGCTATCATTTCCTGCCTTATAGCAGGGAAAAATAACCAGGGAGCGAATAAGACAAGTATCTGGTAAAAAATGAGAACCCTAAGGGAGGGGACAAAGTGGAAACTACCATATATACGAAAGGTTCGTGGCTAATTGTTAGGTTAAAGGGAGAGCTGGATGTAGCTACTGTCCCAGCCGCCCGAGCAAAGGTGGAACAAGCGCTGCAAAGACAAACAATAACAGGTTTGTTGGTAGATCTTACTAATGTTATGTTTATGGATAGTTCTGGGTTGGGCTTTTTATTGGGACGTTACCGTCGGTTAGTAGAAAATAAAGGAACAATGATAGTAGTTGGAGCCCAAGGGCAGGTTCGCCGGGTATTAGAATTATCCGGACTAACCAGAATCATACCACAAAAGCCAACTTTAGCCGAAGCCATGGTAGTTATGGGGGAGGGAAAGTAAATGGTAAACAATACTATGTATCTTGAGTTCCCAAGTAAACCGGAAAATGTATCCTTTGCTCGTACCGCTGTAGCTGCTTTTGTGAGCCAACTTGATCCAACCATGCCTGAGCTAGCTGATATTAGCACGGCTGTATCAGAGGGGGTAACGAATGCTGTAGTCCATGCCTATCCGGGCAGTGAGGGGCCAGTGGCTATTACTGTTTATTTAACTGATCAACAAGTGTCTATTGAGATCAAGGATGAAGGTTGTGGCATAGCGGATGTAAATAAAGTACGCCGTTTTGGCATTACAAGTTGTGGTCAAGAGCGAATGGGGATCGGGCTGTCTTTAATTGAAGCCTGCGTAGATGACGTAAGGATTGAATCAAGGGAGGGGCAAGGTACCTGCCTTTTTCTTAGAAAACGTTTAGGTGAACAGGGGGGTAGCCTAGCCAATGACTGACTACTTTCTCCAATTAGATTTACCTGAGCGTAGTCGAGGACCACTTGAAACAGCAAAGTTACTGACCTTAGCCAACAAAGGCGATAGGCAAGCCCGTGAACAATTAATTAATGACAACTTACGGTTGGTAGTGGGAGTGGCTCGGCGATTTGCTGGCCGGGGATACGATTTTGAAGATTTATTTCAAATTGGTACTATTGGACTAATGAAAGCTATAGATAAATTCGATCCTAGTTACAATGTACAGTTTTCTACCTATGCTGTTCCTATGATCATCGGTGAAATTCGTCGCTTTATCCGTGACGATAATCCTGTAAAAGTAAGCCGAGCCCTTAAAGAAACAGCATTTAAAGGTCGGCGTGCCAAGCAGCTTCTTGGTCAACAATTGGGACGAGAACCTACAGTCAGTGAAATCGCTGCTGAAATTGGTGTCAGTCCAGAAGAGCTAGTTGCTGCCCAAGAAGCTGTGCAACCACCAACTTCGTTAGCGGATCCTATCTATCAGGATGAAGATAGTACAGTAAGTCTAGAAGATAGGCTAGAGGGAGAAAGTAACAACGACTGGTTGGAACATATTACACTAAAACAAGTATTACAGCAACTGGCACCACGAGAACGGTACATTATTCGCCAACGGTTTTTTGCTGACCAAACGCAAGCTGAAGTAGCCAAAGCGTTGAATATTTCGCAAGTGCAGGTTTCACGGTTGGAAAAGCAAATCTTATTAAAGATTAAAGGTTTCTTAGAAAGCGGGTAGATGCCCGCTTTTTGCATTTTTTTTAGTCGTTAAGCCATACTACTGTTAGAACCAGACTAACTTTTTACCGTAAAAAGGAGGCAGCCAAATGACTGTGGTCAAAGTAATAGAAGTAGTAGGAGAGTCCGCAAAAAGTTGGGATGACGCTGTTAGAGATGCTGTACGGCAGGCGTCAAAATCGGTACGTAACATTTCTGGCATAGAAATCTACAATCTAACAGGCAACGTTAAAGAAGGCGATGTTATAGAATATAAGGCCAATTGCAAAATAGCTTTCCCCGTAGATGGTACGGATTAGGAGAGCACCTAAAGGTGCTCTCCCTCATTTCGGAGGTGGTGCCAGATGGCCCTCAAAGGGAGCCAAACACCTAAGCAGCAAGAATACCAACGCCGGGTACAGCAAAACAAACCTAAACCCTCGGTAATACGGAATGTTATTGTTGCCTTTATTGTTGGAGGAGCCATTTGTGTAGTCGGACAAGTAGCACTTAATTTCTTTAGCTCTTTGGGTTTATCCTCTAAGGAAGCTGCAGCGCCTACAGCAGTCGTTATGGTAACCCTTGGGGCAGTATTGACTGGATTAGGTTGGTACGATGAACTAGGTAAGTTTGCTGGTGCAGGCTCAGCTGTACCGATTACCGGCTTTGCCAATTCTATTGTTTCGCCAGCACTGGAATTTAAGCGTGAAGGCTTTATTTTGGGAGTAGGTGCACGTATGTTTGTCGTGGCTGGTCCAGTGTTAGTTTATGGTACCTTGACAGCAGTATTACTAGGATTTGTCTATTGGTTAGTGCATGGCGGGGTGATACAGCTATGAAGGAAAAAAAAGTGGGGAAGCAGACGTATCTTTTTAATCAACCATTACCTATTTTAAGTACAGCTGGAGTTGTAGGTAAGAAAGAAGGCGAAGGCCCTTTGGGGACTTATTTTGATGAAGTCATAAACGACCCGCTCTACGGAGAAAAAAGTTGGGAGATGGGCGAGTCCAAAATGGTGCAGCGGGCCATAGATCTTGCATTAACTAAAGCCAATACGACTTATGGTAATTTAGATTTTATGTTTGGCGGCGACCTTTTAAACCAGATTATTGCCGCTAGCTTTGCTGCCCGTCATGTTCCGATTCCGTTTTTTGGATTGTTTGGTGCTTGTTCCACTTTTAGTGAGGCCTTAGCCTTGGCTGGTATTGCCCTCGATGGGGACTTTGCTTCTCAAGTCTTGGTAACAGCATCGTCACATTATCAGACAGCAGAACGACAGTTTCGTTATCCCACTGAGTTAGGAGTTCAACGCAAACCCACTGCTCATTGGACAGTTACCGGAGCAGCAGCAGTTATCATCGGTAAAGGCACTAGTGGGGTAGTTCTTACTGGGATCACCGTGGGCCAAGTGATCGATATGGGAATAAAAGATGTGAACGATATGGGATCAGCCATGGCTCCAGCAGCTATAGATACTATTCGTCAACATTTTGAAGATACAGGGCGAGGACCGGAGTATTATGACGTTATTATCACCGGTGATCTAGGTAGTTTTGGTAAAAGCCTGACAGCCAATATTCTGGCTGAAGCCGGTTATGACATAGATAAAAATTATACCGACTGTGGCGTTCTCATTTTCAACCCTGAACAGGATACCCATGTTGGTGGCAGCGGCTGTGCCTGTTCAGCAGTAGTATTTGCTAATTACTTTTATCCACAATTGGTACAAGGTGTGTATCGACGAATATTACTTGTGAGTACTGGAGCTTTGCTTAGTCCCACCTCTTATCAGCAAGGAGAATCTATTCCAGCCATAGCTCATGCTGTAGTCATAGAAACTCTTTAGGAGGAGCAGTCTTTGGATTACATAATGGCTTTTCTTGTAGGTGGTCTTATTTGTGTTGCTGGCCAGTTATTGTTGGACCTTACTTCCTTAACATCGGCCCATGTATTAGTATTATTCGTTTGTCTCGGCGCATTACTTAGTAGCTTAGGTTTATATGAACCGTTGGTACAAATAGGTGGTGCTGGGGCCACTATCCCACTTACTGGCTTTGGCCATGCCATGGTCCAAGGTATTTTTGAGGAAGTAAATGCTAAAGGAGCAATCGGTATTTTAAGTGGTGCCTTTAAAAATACTACCCCTGGTATTGTAGCCGCTATTATTCTAGGAATAATCATGGCGCTTATATTTAATCCCAAGGGTTAAAGTAGGCTCGAGAAAGGTATGGTGACCTTGGTGAGAATCGGTATTCCAAGAGCGTTGTTATACTATCATTATTTCCCACTTTGGGAGACATTTTGGCGTAATTTAGGTGTGGAAATAGAAGTTTCGCCACCTACAAATAAGCAAATTTTGGATCTGGGGGTTGAAGCCGCAGTACCAGAGGCTTGTTTACCGGTAAAAGTGTACTATGGCCACATCCTGACTTTAGCTCAAAAAGTCGATTATCTTTTTGTACCCCGGCTTATTAGTTCCCAAAAAGGTACTTATATTTGTCCTAAATTCATGGGTCTGCCGGATATGCTTAAGCATTGCGGTTATAATATACCAGCAATAATAGCACCAACTCTAAATGCTCGGCACGGGAAGAAAGCATGGGAGCGATCCCATTTACAGGCAGCTGAAGAGCTGGGCTTTAATCGCCGTTTGACTCAATTTGCCTGGCAGCAAGCGCAGCGGGAACTGGCGTCATATCATAAAGAACTGCAGGCAGGCCGTACTCCGGTTGATATTTTGTACCAACGCCAACCTCCGAAACCTACTTCGAGACATACTTTATTGTTATTAGGACATCCCTATAATATATTCGATGAATTCGTCAGCATGAATCTGATAAACCGTCTTTACCACCGTGGTTATCAGGTGGTTACTCCAGAAATGCTACCGCCAAAACTAGTAGAAAAAGAGGCGGCACGTTTGCCTAAACACCTGTTTTGGAGTTTAGGTCGTCTGTTAGTGGGAACAGCTAATTATTATCTACAGGAAAAATCTATTGCTGGTATTGTACACGTAGTATCTTTTGGTTGTGGTCCCGATTCTCTAGTTGGCGAACTATTGGAACGGCGAGCTAAAAAGTTAGCACATGTCCCTTTTCTTTTGTTAACGCTAGATGAGCATACGGGAGAAGGGGGGCTAATTACACGCTTAGAAGCTTTTCTTGATATGATCGAGTGGAGGCATGTATCATGAAAGTTACCTTTCCGCATATGGGCTACTTGTATGTACCTCTTCGTGCTTTTTTTAGTCAATTAGGGATTGAAGTGGTGGTACCACCTCCTATAAGCCAAGATACTATCAATCTAGGTACCCGCTATTCACCAGAGTTTGCCTGTTTACCTCTAAAAATAAATATTGGTAATTTTCTGCAAGCTGCTGAGTTGGGTGCCGATACAGTGGTAATGGCTGGCGGCATTGGACCATGTCGGTTTGGTTATTACGCTCAAGTTCAAAAGGAGATACTAGCTGACTTGGGAATACATTTAGACATGATTGTACTTGAACCACCGCAAGGCCACTGGCGTCAATTGTTCAGGGGACTAAAGAGCCTAGCAGCAAATGCAGGACCAGTGACGGTCTATCGGGCAGGAGCGTTGGCATGGGCTAAGTTGAAGGTTTTAGACAAACTGGCTAAGAACCAGTTTGTTATTCGAGCAAGAGAAAAAGTACGGGGGAGCACTACCCAAACCTGGAGAATAATCTTAGATTTAGTGGACCAAGCTGATTCCGTCCAAGCGGTATATATTGCCGCTGAACAAGGTCAAAAACTTTTTGATCGTATAGTGCTAGAACCCCATCGCGATGTCCTTAAAGTAGGACTGGTGGGAGAAATCTATACCCTGTTGGAACCGGCAGTAAACCTAGAAATTGAGCGTTTACTAGGTGAGATGGGAGTAGAAGTGGTGCAATCAGTTTATCTCAGTAACTGGGTGATGACTAACCTTGTTTTACATACTTTTCACCTGCGTAATGATGGTGAACATTACCAACTAGCCGCTCCCTACTTAGGCAGTTTTGTAGGTGGGCATGGATTAGAAACCATAAGTACCACTATTTTCTATGCTCGCTCTGGTCTAGACGGTGTGATTCATCTAGCCCCCTTGACTTGTATGCCAGAGATTGTTGCTAAGAGCATCCTACCACAAGTCAGTGTAGATGAGGATATCCCTGTGCTGACATTTATGTTGGACGAACATTCGGCCGAGGCTGGGATACAAACAAGATTAGAAGCTTTTTATGAACTACTCAAAACGCGAAAGCAACGTGGTCACAAAAATAATATTAAGCAAATAAAAAATGAATCAACAATATTGGGGAGGAAATCTATCATTGAAAGCTTATCTTGGCATTGATCTAGGTTCAGTAAGTACCAATTTTTTTGTTATGGGTCAGGATGAAGAAGTATTGGTCAATATCTACTTACGTACTCAGGGTAATCCCATCAAAGCAGTTAGGACTGGACTGGCGCGTACTCAAGATGAGCTACCACCAGGTGTAACTATTGCTGGAGTTGGTACTACTGGTAGTGGCCGTCAGTTGGCAGGGATTATAGTCGGAGCCGATACCATAAAAAATGAGATTACAGCTCATGGTGTGGCTGCTACGAGTCTAGTTCCCACGGTACGTACAGTTCTGGAAATCGGTGGTCAGGATTCTAAAATTATAATTTTACGCGATGGTATTGTTACTGATTTTGCTATGAACACTGTCTGTGCTGCTGGAACAGGTTCCTTTCTTGACCGACAAGCTGAAAGGTTGGGATTGCCGATAGACCAATTCGGCCAATTAGCTGTAAGGTCATCTAATCCGGTTAGAATAGCTGGGCGCTGTGCTGTCTTTGCTGAATCGGACATGATTCACAAGCAGCAGTTGGGGCATCCAATGGAAGATATTACCCGTGGATTGTGTCAAGCTTTGGTCCGAAACTATCTTAACAATGTTGCTAAGGGAAAAGCAATTGAGCCGCCAATACTGTTTCAAGGTGGGGTGGCTGCCAACGCTGGTATGAAGGTAGCTTTTGAGGAAGCTTTAGGTATAGAAGTGCTGGTACCAAAATATTTTGCTGTTATGGGAGCTCTTGGGGCAGCACAACTAGCCCAGCGCCAGGTGTCCAATGGTGCTGAAACACGTTTTCGAGGTTTCGAAGTAAGCAACTGGGATTTTCATGTTAGTAGTCGGCATTGTCATGGATGCAGCAATTGTTGTGAAATAGTAGAGATTGAGGCGGGAGAAAAAAGCTTAGCATGCTGGGGTGACCGCTGTGGCCGCTGGAGTGAACAAAATCCTGCCCAGATTGCTTAAAATTCCAGCCGGGGCCCCTAAGACGGGCTCCGACTTTTTTTTACCAACTCATTGTGCTATAATTGCGTTTAAGTGGCAGCATTCCCCAAGAGGCTGCATGAAGGGAAGATGTATATGCTGTTTAGCCGCGAAATGATTTTTCGTATACCAGCGTTATTGCTGGCCATTACTGTTCATGAATATGCTCATGCGAAAGCAGCCGATGCGTTGGGGGATCCCACACCGCGGCTCAGTGGCCGACTAACATTAAACCCATTGGCGCATTTGGATCCGCTAGGATTGTTAATGCTATGGCTTGTGCGGTTTGGTTGGGCCAAGCCAGTACCTATTAACCCCATGTACTTACGGCCTCGTCGTCTTGGCATTATCGTCGTTTCCTTGGCCGGAGCAGCAGCTAACTTGTTTTTTGCTGGTATAATCCTTATCATACTAAAACTGCAGATTATTCCTTGGGACAGTGTAGTAGCTACTGTTTTAGAAATGACCATGTGGTATAATTTGTTTTTAGCGGTATTCAATCTTATCCCCATACCACCTTTGGATGGTTCTAAAGTATTGTTTGAACTATTGCCTAGGGAAACGGCCTACCATCTGTCTCAATATGAACAGTATGGACCTATATTACTGATCATCTTGCTCTATTTAGGTAGCCTTAATTTTGTTTTGTTACCTTTGGCTAATATGATTTACGATATCTTGTACCGTTTAACTGATTTTTTTGTGTTTGGTATTGTTTATAAGATTTTGTTGCACTTTTAAATCATAGGCAAAGGAAGGCGAATGCAGTGAAAGGTCGGGTATTTAATGGAATGCGGCCTACAGGTAGGCTGCACCTAGGAAATTACCTGGGATCCGTAGTAAACATGGTGGCATTGCAAGAAGATTATGACTGTTATTTCTGCATTGTAGATTGGCATGCTCTTACCACTGGTTACGAGGATACAACAGAACTCCAGAATAACATATTAAGTATAGCTATCGACTGGTTAAGCTCTGGTATAGATCCTAACAAATGTGTTATGTTCACTCAGTCTAACGTCAAAGAGCATGCCGAGTTGCACCTATTGTTATCGATGATAACACCACTGGGTTGGGTGGAACGAGTACCTACTTACAAAGAACAACTGCGCCAATTGGAAGGTCGAAATATCGCTACTTATGGTTTTCTTGGTTACCCAGTGTTAATGGCAGCCGATATTATGGCCTATAAAGCTGATACTATTCCGGTAGGGGAGGATCAGATTCCTCATATTGAGATTGCTCGTGAAATGGTTCGCCGTTTCCATTTTCTTTACCAGTGTTCGATATTTCCTGAACCAGAAGCTAAGTTAACAAAATTTGCCTTGCTGCCTGGTATCGACGGGCGTAAGATGAGTAAAAGTTATGGTAATGAAATTCATATATCCGATACCCCAGAAGAAATCAGAGTCAAAGTAGCTCAGATGATTACTGACCCTGAGCGCATTAGAAAAACTGACCCTGGCCACCCAGAGGTTTGTGTCCCCTATCAGTTCTATAAAGCTTTTACTCCTCAAGAATATAACAATGTTGCTAGGGAATGTCGGGGGGCACAAGTTGGTTGTGTAGCATGTAAGAAACGATTAGCTGATATAATTGTTCAGCGAATGGCTCCAATTTATGATCGGCGGCAAGAATTGTTGCGCCGACCAGATGATGTGATAGACGTTTTACATGAAGGGGCCCGTAAAGCCCGGTTGACAGCAGGAGACACCTTAGCTGAGGTACGCCAGGCCATGAATCTGCGCGATTTTTAAAAGTGGGAGCGATATAGATTGGCTTATCAGGTCAGGCTAGATAATTTTAGTGGGCCTTTTGACCTCCTGTGCCATCTTATCGAAAATGCTGAGCTAGATATCTGTGCCATTTCTTTGACCCAGGTAGTGGATCAATACGTTTCTTATGTAACTTTAGCTGAAGATTACACAGATCTAGATGCAGTGGGAGAATTTTTAGTCCTGGCTACACGATTATTGTTGATTAAAACCCAGGTCCTACTACCCATTACTTATTCATCAGAGCCAGACCAAGGTGAATCTGATGATATCGATGATACCGAAGAATTAGTACAGCATTTGCGTCAGTATCGGGTATTTCGTGACTTGGGGCGCCAGATCGGGAAGTTTATGGAACAAGAAAAAACCTATATTCCTGTTGGCTGCGTGCCTGTAGAAGGTGATGAACAAGTTGAGGTAATGAATCCGCCTCATATAAAATTATACGATATCGTTTCTGCTTGGACACGTTTAGCTCCTTTGTTTAACCAGCCACAGACGGTCACTATCTTTCCCGATCGTCCTACCGTAGAAGAAGAAATATCAGCATTGAAGATCCGTCTCAAGAATCAGCCTTCGCTTTCTTTTAACCACTATCTAGGAAAGAACCCTACCCGATTACGATTAGTAACAGTACTGCTAGCTGTATTGGAACTATGGCGACAAGACAACATCCGAGTGTGGCAGGTTGTGCATTTCGGCGACATCTTTGTAGCTAGTAAGGAGGTCGGAACATGCACGAACAATCCCTAACAGCGCTCTTGGAAGCGCTTATTTTTGCTGCTGGCCGCCCGGTTGCCGTAAAAGAATTGGCGCAAGCGGCAGACCTGTCTGTTGCTGACACTGAACTGGCACTGGTTCAACTAAAGCAACAAATAAATAATGGTAATCGCGGAGTATTACTGCGGCAAGTGGCAGGTGGCGTACAATTTTTTGCTCGCGCCGAATATAGCCCTTTTATAAAGCGCCTGTTTCAACCTCTGGAAAAACCAAATCTAAGCCAGGCTGCTCTGGAAACGTTAGCTATCATCGCTTACCGTCAACCAATCACTCGGACCGAGATAGAACTTATACGAGGAGTTAGGGTCGATGCTGTATTAGTAACGCTACAGGAACGCGGCCTTATTACGGAAATAGGTCGCAAGGATGCTCCTGGCCGACCTATATTATATGGTACGACAACTGTTTTTTTGCAGAGTGTAGGACTAAATAGCTTGCAGGATTTACCTTGTCTTCCTTCTTTGGAATAAATATGATAAAATCTTGGAATCAAGCCCCGGGTTTTGTATGCTTATAACAAACTGGGTAAAAATAGGGAAAAGGTATTTGGTTGAAGGTGAAACCATGGTATTTAACCTTTTCCTTATTTTTTTCGTTTGGTTACTTATTTTGTTTTTAATGTCTTCATTTTGGCTGGAACTAGTTATTGAAAAATCGACGATTAAACTACGCCTTGGCATCGGCTGGCAATGCTTCCGACGGCGCATAAAAATACCCGTTTATTATTTCCACCATCGAGTAACACGATTGCCGAAGAGAGCAACTACTCAAACCTCTGCCACAGGTCTAACCATGTCTAGCCTAGTCAATTTATCTAGGTTATCTCGCATATTTTTACAATCCATTCTACCTCACGTTACCATGCATGTTCAAGCAGCAGTAACTGTAGGAACTGGTGACGCTGCAGTAACGGGGCTTCTGATAGGAATCATCTGGCAACTACTGGGCTTTGTAAATGCTTTTATGCAAACAGCTCTTACAGCTGGCCATATTGATCTTAAGCTAAAGCCAGAATTTAATGTTGCCTGCCTAGAAGCTAACATTCGCTGTATAGTCTTTCTACCAATGTTTCATATTATTACTGCTACTGTGCAGACTATTAAGTACTGGTTCCGTATTAGATCTGATTTATACCAAGGAGGTAAAAAGTAATGGCAGAGCATCCCATTCAAGGGCTGATGAAAACAGCCATGGAAAGCATTAAAGATATGGTGGATGTAAATACGGTGGTGGGAGATCCGGTAGAAACCACTGATGGAAGTGTAATCATCCCTATTTCGCGTGTTTCTTTTGGATTTGCTGCTGGTGGTGGAGAATACAGCATTCAAAGTGGTAACAGTGCCAGCACTGCAGAAGGAACAATGTTTCCGTTTGCGGGGGGCAGTGGAGCTGGAGTAAGCATTAATCCGGTAGCTTTCCTAGTGGTAGGCAACGGGCAGGTACGATTGTTACCGGTAGATAGTCGGGCCTTCTATGATCGTTTGATTGATCTGGCCCCCCAAGTTTTGGAATACGTAAACTGTTTCTTGGGTTGTAACAAGAAAATTCAGGATCAACCTACTGATAATCAAAGTTGTCAAAAAGAAAACGCATACTACAACCGTCATGAAGTTCCTGATTACAACCCGCAAGGACGAAAATAAGAGGAGGTGTACACCTCCTCTTTGTTCTTCCCTGAAGCTATAATTCATAGCTTAGACAGTAGGGGGGAAGAACATGCTTGACCTGATTTGGTTTATTCTTTTGTTTGGCAGCGTGGTCTTATCTTTGTGGCGTGGTGAACCTGAAGCCATTACCCTCGCCCTCCTACAAGAAGCTGAGTCAGCAGTGAAACTCACTTTAGGTCTTGTTGGCAATATGGCTTTTTGGCTTGGAATGCTGAGTATTGCCGAGGCAGCTGGAATAGTAACTATGCTGGCTCGAATAATGAAACCGGTATTTAGTTTCCTTTTTCCCACATTACCAACTCAAGATCCGGTCGCTGGTGCCATTTTGATGAATTTATCAGCTAATATGTTGGGGCTAGGTAACGCTGCTACACCACTGGGCTTAAAGGCTATGCAGCGCCTACAGGAGCTAAATCCGGACCCAAGCGAGGCCACAGCAGCTATGTGTACTTTTTTGGCGTTAAATACTTGTTGTATTACCTTTATCCCCACTGCTGTTTTGGCTGCTCGCGCGGCAGCTGGCTCGTCAAAACCAGCGGCCACAGTCAGTATTACTTTTTTGTCATCAGCAGTAGCCTCTATAGTAGCCGTGGTGGTGGATCGTTGGTGCTATCACTTGTGGGGGAGGAGATAGTATATGGCGTCTTATCTTATTACATTGAGCAATAGTGCTGTTCCTCTTTTTGTAGGTCTTATTCTGCTCGTAGCTAAGTTTAGGGGAGTAAAAGTACACGAGGTTTTTGTTCAAGGAGCAGCCGAAGGGTTTGACATTGCCATCAAGATGATACCCTATTTGGTAGCTATGTTGACAGCCATTGGAGCTGCTCGCACCTCTGGTTTACTAGAGTTAGTTCTTAGCCCTCTGCAAGGTCCGTTGACTATACTGGGGTTTCCGTCTGAATTACTTCCTATTGCTCTAATGCGTCCTTTATCTGGTAGTGCTTCTTTTGCTCTTATGGTGGATGCTTTGCAAACTTACGGTCCTGATTCTTTGCTGGGTCTGATGGCTTCGACATTACAAGGGGCGACAGACACTACATTTTACATTTTAGCGGTATACTTTGGTTCAGTAGGAGTGAAGCGGTTTCGGTACGCCCCGTTCGTTGGATTAATAGCTGATCTAGCTGGCATAACATCAGCAGTGTTGTTAGCTCGTCTAGTATGGGGTTAATTCTAAGCGATCCATTGTTTTCCGTAAAGTCCCTAGGTGAATAACAAATTTGCCGTTACCGGAATGCTCAACAACTGTCTGGTCGATTCCTAAGACTTGTGATCCTTCCAAAGTGCTAATGTTTAGACAAAAATCTTGGGATAACTGAATGGCTGTCAGTGGTAAAGAAGATGTTAAGAACAAATGAAAGTTCTTTCTAGACTCATAATAAGATACGTAAATTAATTCTGTGGGTCCGGCCTGATATAAATGAGCTAGACGTTGATGATTAAGAAAAAGACATTTGCGGCCAGTGGCCGCGATTCTACTATTAGGTGCTAGTACCACTGGGTAGATGTACTCATCTTTACCAAAGGAAGACGATATCACTTTTTTATCAGCTGATAAGAAGAGTTCAATGTAGGCAGGCTTAGTTAACACTAACGGGACTAATGTTATAAGTTCAATGCCCAAATACAATAGCTATCACCTCCAAAAGTTCATCGGGCACTTTTTTCTATATTATTCTCAGTTGCAAAATTGCGTGCCCTAGCACCATCTCCTATCCCCATTCATAAGCTGGAGAAGGAGGTGGTAATTATGGATATGGAGAAGCCACCAAGGTGGTCAATAAGATGTGTCGATGCCGGTAGTGAATATTGTCCCTGTCATTTAGCAGAAAGCGGAAACTGTATAGCTTGTTCTTTACTTTCCGGAGCAGAGTTTTGCCATTGTTCTTGGAGTGGAAGTTGTATTTACCTTAATTATTATTTTAGTCAAGGCGTTATTGCCGAACGAAGTGAAGAAATAGTTGCTTTCGAGAAGAATGAAATAGCGCCTGGTTTAATAGAAATCTATATTAATTTAGGACTCAGGTGGCTTCAATGTCTTTCTCAAATTGGTGCTTTTTTGTTTATCCGGCCTAAAGAAGCACCAAATTATGCTGCTGTTCCCGTCAGCGTAGCTAACGTCAATGGTTCTAGAATTCGTCTTGTAGTTCAGTCAACTGGACCAAAGACACGTTTGCTATCTAAAGCTAAAGGAAAAATTGCAATTCGTGGACCGTATTATAGTAGTCTTAGTGACAGCTATGCCATAAAGAGGACACGAAACTCCAAGATCCTTCTTGTTGCTGGTGGTGTGGGACAATCAGCTCTTGTTTTAGCAGCCAAAGCCCTGCTGCGTCAAGAAAACCAACTGTGGGCTTGCCTAGCTCCAGGATCGGCAGGCCTAATTTATGTAAGTCAGGACTTAGAAGCACTAGGCGTTACAGTAGAAAAAGTACCAAGCATGCGCCCATACGGCATAACTATGATCAAAGACTGGCTGGTGCAATTGCAACCATCATTAATTATTGTTGCTGGACCAGAGGGACTTCAGACAGCCGTTCAAGAAATGATCGATAACTTAGATAATAAAGGATACCAAACAAAATTTGTGCGCACCCAAAATGCTGTTATGTGCTGTGGAGATGGTTTATGCGGTAGTTGTCTTAGTAATGAGTTCGGGCAAGAGCGTATTCCTTTATGCAAAGCACAATATTGTTTGTAGGAGGGTAGTTGTATTATGGTTAAGGTTGTTGTAGTGGGCGGGGGCTGGTCTGGTTGTGCCGCAGCTTTATCTGCTCGCCAAGCTGGTGCTGAAGTTGTGTTGCTGGAACGCACAGATATGCTCCTAGGTGCCGGCTTGGTTGGCGGCATTATGTTAAACAACGGACGGTTAACCGCTGCTTTGGAAACAATTGCCCTTGGTGGGGCAGCTATTTTTGGAGCACTGGAAACCATATATCGCCATCGTCATGTAGACTTTCCCGGACATAAACATGCCAGTTTATACGATGTTAATAAGGTAGAGCCGCTTATTCGGCACTTACTTAACCAACAAGGGGTGATAATTCGCTTTCATAGCCGAATGGCCGGTATAAAGCAGGCAAAAGACCAGATTGTAGCAGTTATCTTAGAAAATGGAGAAACTATTGGTGCCGATATATTTATTGATGCCACTGGAACTTCTGGTCCGCCTGGTAATTGTTGGCGTTACGGTCAGGGATGTGCTCTTTGTGTCCAGCGTTGTCCGGCGTTTGGGCCACGAACATCACTGGTTAAACTAGCTGGTAGCCGTGAATACGCACTTTTGAAGGAAGATGGTACTTACGGTGCCATGAGCGGATCGTGTAAGCTAGTACCAGAATCTTTGTCCAGCCAAATACAAGAGGAACTAAAACGAAAAGGAGTACTGGTAATACCACTACCACCAGAATTAGTTCGTCCACAAAAACTAAAGCTCAAGGTTTGTCAGCAGTATGCACGAGCTGATTTTGCCACCAATATTGTTTTGCTTGATACCGGCTCAGTTAAACTGATGGCACCTTTTTTTCCTTTGGACGCACTAAGGCGCGTACCTGGTTTCGAACAGGCGCGATTTGCTGATCCTTTAGCTGGTGGCCAGGGAAACTCCATGCGTCTATTAGCTATGGCTTATCGTGATAGTAGCTTAAAAGTGCCAGAAATAGCCAATTTGCTAGTCGCTGGAGAAAAACAAGGTCCAGCCGTAGGCCATACGGAAGCTATGGTTACTGGGTTTCTAGCTGGACATAATGCTGTTCGCTATGGATTAGGAATAAAGCCTCTTATTTTACCTCCTACGTTAGCTTCAGGCGCTTTGATTGCTGCTATTAGCAATGATTTGGACCACAATCAACCCGGTTCCCGAAGTTACACTTTTTCCGGAGCAGGATTTTTCCAAACAATGATCGAAAAGAACTTATATAGCATCGACCAACAGGAAATTGGCGAGCGGGTTGCCGCTGCCGACCTAACTGATATATATGCGCGGCCCTTATGTTAGGGTTAAAGCATCGAGCTTTCCCTACCTTACCCCATAAGGAATAGATATACGGCACAGAGTTTTCTGCTTTTCCTTAACCCGTCTTACAATGTAGGAAACGGCTGCTGGAAACTCTGTGCCTCATCAAGCAGTAGGGTAAACTACACTGAAAGGAGCTAACTTTTGAAAGAAAGGCTACAAAAAGTAATTGCCCAAGCTGGCTTAGCTTCACGTCGACGAGCGGAAGAACTGATCTTAAGCGGACGAGTCAAGGTAAATGATACCGTAGTTACTAAACTGGGATGCAAGGTCGACCCAATGATAGATGTAGTTTCCATCGATGATCACGTGTTACCTGTACAGGAACAAAAAACATACATCTTGTTGTACAAACCAGTCGGTTATGTAACCACAGTTTCTGACCCCTATAAACGCCCTACTGTATTAGATTTAGTTCCGAACCCAAAGCGTTTATTTCCCGTTGGCCGTCTAGATATTAATAGTGAAGGGTTGCTCCTTCTTACCAATGATGGAACCCTAGCTCATTTGTTAATGCATCCTCGATTTGGTGTGACAAAAACTTACGAGGTATGGATTAAGGGTCAGTTGTCAGCTGATAAATTGCAGCAACTTACAACTGGTATTCAATTAGAAGATGGGCCTGCGAGGGCGATAAAAGTGTCTTTAGTTGGGAGTTGGTCCCAGGGCAGCCGTTGGAAAGTTGTTATGGGGGAAGGACGCAAACGTGAGATTCGTCGTATGTTTCTATCTATTGGTGCCCCAGTCCAACGCCTTATCCGACGCAATTTAGGCCCGTTATCTTTAGGTCAACTTACGCCAGGTCAATTCCGGCCATTAACTAAAGCTGAGGTTGTTGCTTTATACCAAGCAGCAGGACAACCCTGTATACGCCATCATTCCAAAATTACTAGTTAGGGTACTAAAGGCAAAGAGGTGTAATGAATGACCAACTTACAAATAGCTATCGACGGACCAGCAGGCTCAGGCAAAAGCACTGCAGCTCGTCAGGTGGCCAAAGAGCTTGGGTATATTTATGTTGATACCGGCGCCTTATATAGAGCTGTAGCATTGGTTGCCCTTAGGCAAAAAATAGACTGTAGTGATGAGAACCTCTTAGCCCGTCTGGCCCAAACGTTGGATGTTGATATCCGCCCTCAGTCAGATGGTAATCCTGCCTATTTTATAAAAGGAGAGGAGGTAACTGATAAGCTACGTTCACCAGAGGTTAATAATATAGTATCGCAGGTGGCGAAAATACCAGCTGTCCGAACTGCGGTTACACAAAAACTTCAAGCCATAGGAAACCTTGGGGGAATAGTGATGGATGGGCGTGACATTGGAACAGTAGTATTACCTACAGCAGAAGTTAAGGTTTTTCTCACAGCTGATTTGGCTACGAGGGTAGCGCGAAGGCAGCAGGAGCTATTAGAGCGCGGTTTTGATCTACCTTCTGACGTGGTAAAAGAAGAAGTATTAAAACGGGACCACGAAGATTCTAAGCGCATGTTAGCACCACTTAAACCAGCATCTGATGCCTATATTCTAGACACTACTAAACTTACTCCTGAGCAAGTGGTGCAAACCATTGTTGATTTGGTAAGACAAAAGCAACAACAACAGTTATCGTCTTAAAGTCTAATTAAGCGGCAGGATAACTGAAGAAAATGGAGGGTTGGCCCTGTTATACACCGTTAGTAAATTTATTGTTTGGGTCTATCTGAAATTATTTAGAAGTTTTGAAGTCAAAGGACAAGAATACATGCCTGCGTATGGACCGGTCATATTAGTAGCTAATCATGTTAGTAATTTGGATCCACCAGCAGTGGGTGTGGCCTGCCCTCGCCGAGTACATTTTATGTCCAAACATGAATTATTTATTAACCCTGTAAGCGGCTGGTTCCTTAG
>JAAYWY010000263.1 GCA_012516165.1 Bacillota bacterium | reverse complement strand
ACCCAGCATCGGACAGTAATTTGGTGATAGCTGCGGTTAATGTGGTCTTGCCATGGTCCACGTGTCCAATGGTACCAATATTCACGTGGGGTTTGGTGCGTTCATATTTTTTCTTCGCCATGTTTATTCCTCCTTGCTAAAGCAAAAACTCTCCAGCCAAACAAGGCCGAAAATCGCGAATTGACTTTGACATTATTTTCTACAAAGACATACTGTTTTCCTCTTCAGTATGCCCTTAATTTAGAAAAAATAATAGCAATGTTTTCCTTTACCACTACACTTAACATACTCTTCAAGTATTCGCATATTATGAAAATCAATCTCACCAGCCTAGCAATGTATCGCTTCTACCATTTGCTAACCTTAAATTTATGATTATAACAATATGTAAATACAAAACGCCCCAAACCCTTGAGGCGCTTTCATTTCTTATGGAGCCCACGACCAGGATTGAACTGGTGACCTCCGCCTTACCAAGGCGACGCTCTACCTACTGAGCTACGTGGGCATTTGGTTGCGGGGGAGGGATTTGAACCCACGACCTCCGGGTTATGAGCCCGACGAGCTACCGGACTGCTCCACCCCGCGATATTGTTTTCTGGTGGAGAGGGGTGGATTTGAACCACCGAAGGCGTCGCCAGCAGATTTACAGTCTGCCCCCTTTGGCCAGCTCGGGAACCTCTCCACAAACACAGCACATTTATTTTAGCACAATATGATCTTTTTGTCTAGGAAATGTGGAGCCGACGATGGGACTCGAACCCGCAACCTGCTGATTACAAATCAGCTGCTCTGCCAATTGAGCTACGTCGGCTCGCTGACTACAAATAATATGTTGTTAACTGTGTTAACTGCATTAATATAATACCCTGCCTTAAAGAGAAAGTCAACTGCACTAAAATTATTCTTCTGCCCGCTTCTCTAGGTATTTTTCTAGTTTGCGTTTTACCCGTTGCAAAGCATTATCGATGGATTTTACATGCCGATTAAGCTCCACAGCAATCTCCTGGTAACTTCGTCCTTCTAAGTATGAAACTAACACTTTCCATTCTAAATCACTTAAGATTTCACTCATTTTATTTTCGATATCATTAAATTCTTCGCGATTAATCACTAGCTCTTCTGGATCACTAACATGGACTCCAGAAATTACATCCATTAATGTTCTATCAGAATCTTCATCATAGATTGGTTTATTTAAAGACACATAAGAGTTTAATGGAATATGCTTTTGTCGCGTGGCCGTTTTGATAGCAGTGATTATCTGGCGGGTAACACATAATTCCGCAAACGCACGAAAAGAAGAAAGTTTGTCATCCCGATAATCGCGAACGGCTTTGTAAAGACCTATCATCCCTTCTTGAATAATATCTTCCCGGTCCGCTCCCACCAGGAAATACGAACGTGCCTTAGCCCGGACAAAATTTTTGTATTTATTAATCAGGGCTTCCAAGGCAACCTCACTACCATCACGGGCCTGGGATACCAGCTCTTCATCCTGGATCTCTTCTAGATCACAGTATAATTCCTGTGTGGCACCCATGGTCACTAGCTTCGCCTCCATCTCCTGGTTGCCGTACTACTTACGGGGTTTGTCCCAACGCTTTTATTATAGTCTTGCTAAGCTAAACCCGTCAAGCACGGCGGATATGCAATCGGTTAATTAAGGTTGCCGGCACATCATTATTCGCTGGCGTACAGCCTCATAAAGCAACAAGGATGCTGCCACTGACGTGTTTAACGACGGTACCTTAGGCTGCATAGGAATACGTACCACTTGATCGCATTCTTTGGCCAACAGCTTTCCTAAACCTTTATCCTCGCCACCCACCACTAAAACCAGTGGGCCAGTTAGATCAACATCAAAATAAAGTTTTTCTCCCTGCATATCGGCTCCCACCGTCCACAAGCCGCTGTTTTTTAGTTCCTGGAGCGAGCGGGTCAAATTTACTACCCGGGCCACGGGAATTTCATCTAAAGCACCCGCAGACGCTTTTTCTGCTGCCCCAGTAATCGGAGCTGCCCGCCGCAGGGGAATGATGATACCATGGGCTCCGGCAGCAACCGCCGACCGCGCCGCTGCACCTAAATTGCGCGGATCTTCTACATGGGCCAGCATTAGTATCAGAGGGGGCTCGTTTAATGCCTGGGCTCGAGCTAAAATATCGGCCACCTCTACATAACTTCGGGGAGCAACAAGAGCTGCAACTCCTTGGTGTTTGGCACCACCAGTAAGATCATCCAATCGACGCCGATGGGCATCTTCTACTGGTATCCGGCGTTCCTTAGCCAAGGCCCTAATTTCTCCTATGCTCCTACCGCTGTCTGCTCCCAAAAAAATTTTATTAAGAGGCCGTCCGCTTCTTAAGGCATTAATAACCACATTGCGTCCCCAAATAAGTTCGCCTTCTTGTCCCACTATTGGCACCATCCTCACCATATCTTCGAGTTATCTCTGGCATCTTTTTATTCTACGTCTTTACCTTGGCCTCTATAACTTACCACCGGCGCCCGGCCACATGAAAACCGCCCCTCATGGCAAACGCCTTCGGTTTCGCAGCTAGGACCGGCCAGGGCAAATAGTAGTGGAGCCACCTGACGCACCTTGTCGCGCATTTGACAAGCCAGTTCTCGTATTTCCCATTGAGCTCGGGTACAACAACGTAGGCGGAAAAAATTAAACAAGCTGCGGCAGTTGAAAGTAGCCACAAGTTTAGTTTCGCAGGCGTTAGGAAGAACATAGCGTGCATCTTCCGCTGGCACTTCCTCAAGGAGTTCATCATAAGCCTGCTGTATAATAGCCATGGTTTCTAAGAATCGTTTTTTAGCCGTTGGTAGCTGGCTAATGCTGGGAGGGACAATAAAGTCAAAGTTTTTCTCTCGCACATAACGTTGTGATTTTTGGGAATAGGAGGCGATGCGGTGTCTCACTAGTTGGTGAGACAAAGCACGACTTACCCCTTCAATGGCAAAGGTAAAGGTGACATGCTCCGTGGGTGATTCATGTCCGCTTTCCACTAGATGCTTCAGCAGTTTGGCTACTTGATCGTCGGTAAGACCTTGAAATAAGTCGGCAGCACCGATAGGTGAATAACATAATCGAGCTGCCGCCGCCACGGTGCGTTCAGGATCGGGAGTATGAGTAAGCAGCTTTACTATCACAGCTATCGCCTCCTTGATTACTACTTATATTGCCAGCGTGGGCCAGAAGCTGTATCTTCAAGTACAATCCCCAGCTCAGCTAAGCGATCGCGCACCCTATCTGCCGTAGCATAATCCTTGCGGGCACGAGCTTCCTGCCGTAATTCAGCCACCAATTGGATCAGCCCTTCTATTAAGGCTCTGTCCTGTTGTCCCCCACCCACACCAGTGAGGCCTAATATTCCCCCTAAAGTCAAGAACAGATCGCGTCCTGCTGCTAACACCGCTGCTCGTTCACCACTGATACCGCCTGCTGCTAAATAGCTATTAAGATCACGGGCCAGCTCAAACAAAACACCTAGAGCTTGGGCCGTGTTAAAGTCAGCATCCATAGATTTTTCAAACGACTGCCGGTGTTCTTCTAAGGTGGTTAAAAACTTCTTGGCATCATCTGACAATTGTTCTGGCAGTGTAGTATCTTGACCAGCTAAGGTTCTCTCTAGATTGTCTTCCAAATTGCGCAGCCGCTCCCAACCGCGCTGGGCTGCAGGCATATCGTCCAGATTAAAATCAATCGGACTACGATAATGGGTAGACAGCATATAATATCTGAGTGCTGGACCCGGGTACTTTTCCAGCACATCGCGCACTCGCACCACGTTACCCACTGACTTAGCCATTTTTTCTCCCGCCATATTAACGAAACCATTATGGACCCAGTAGCGAGCGAAAGTGGTTCCGAGAGCTCCTTCCGACTGGGCAATCTCGTTTTCATGGTGTGGAAAAATCAAATCCGAACCTCCACCATGAAAATCAAAACCCGGTCCTAGATACTTTAACGCCATCACCGAGCACTCAATGTGCCAGCCAGGTCGCCCCAGTCCCCAAGGGCTGTCCCAAGCAGGTTCACCCTCTTTAGAAGCTTTCCATAGGGCAAAATCCATAGGATGGCGCTTGCGTTCGTCTACGTCGATACGAGCCCCGGCTTTCAAATCCTCCAGGCTACGACCCGACAGTTTGCCATATTCAGGTAGGCTCTCCACCCAATAATAGACATCGCCATCGATCACATAACCATGTCCGGTGTCAATGAGCCGCTTTACCATATCAATAATATCGGGGATATGGTCGGTAACCCGTGGGTAAACATCAGCGCGGGCAATACCCAATGCGTCCATATCTTTGAAATATTCATTGATATACCGATCAGCTATGGCCAGTGCACTGACACCCTCTTCATTGGCTCGCCTTATAATCTTATCATCCACATCAGTAAAATTTTGAACGTAGCGTACAGAGTAACCTTTGTAAGTCAAGTAACGTCTAATAACATCCCATACCAGATACGGTCTGGCATTTCCCACATGACAATAATTGTAGGGGGTAACACCACAGGTATAAATACTCACCTTT
>JAAYWY010000262.1 GCA_012516165.1 Bacillota bacterium | reverse complement strand
TCTCTAAGGCCAAGAACATTTTTTAACTGCCGGGCAATATCCACATTTTCTTTAAACTCAGATTTAATATTTATGGTAACAATTCCCTGTTGACGTGCTTCTTTCAAAAGTCGTACAATTCTAATTCGTGATACACCCATAAGATCTGCAATCTGCTGTTGGGTCATATCTTCTTCGTAGTACATGGATGCTACCCGGGTCATTAAATGTCGTTGGTTGTCATCAGTCATGTTCGTGCCCCTTTCCTTACCATCCCTGGAAATAGTGCCCGCAGTTAGCAACTTTTGTACATTTGTTCATGCACTGAACTACTGTTCACAAGGTAAATTCGCGGCTCTTATGCCATTCTCCTTCTTGTTTTTTATTAACTTTGTTTATAATGTTAAAAAGTTATTATTATATCTGCCAGGTAACGGGGTTACTCTTTTTGCAATATAGGTCCTTACACAAAAGCGGCCGCCCTCACCACATATGGTTTTCAGGACCCAAAAGATCGCGTGCTTCAGTCCGCTTAAGTTGCAGAAATCGCAAAAGTTGAATAAGTTTTATGCTGGTCACGTATAGTAAATGCTGATATAATAGCGCAATGAAAGGAGAAGGTGATATGCTAAACTTTCATTACTCTATTCCCACGGAAATATTTTTTGGGAAAAACCAAATTGAAGTCTTGGGCACAGAGATAAAAAAATACGGCTCCAAAGTGCTTCTAACCTATGGAGGGGGCAGCATTAAGAAAACTGGCCTCTATGATAAAATTGTTCAGATCTTAAAGGATCAGAACATTGAATTTAGGGAACTAGGAGGTATAGACCCTAACCCAAGAATAGACAGTGTCCGCGAAGGTATCCAAATCTGTAAAGATAGTGGTATTGATTTCATCTTGGCGGTCGGTGGCGGCAGCACCATCGATTGTTCTAAAGCAATAGCCGCTGGCTACTTTTATGACGGCGATCCCTGGGATCTTGTTATCGGTAAAGCCACAATAAAAAAGGCCCTGCCCCTAGGAACCGTACTGACCATAGCTGCAACCGGTTCCGAGATGGACTCTGCAGCGGTAATAACCAACCCCGAAACCAACCAAAAACTGGTATTCGGTCATCCAGCTATGGCTCCTGAATTTTCCATCTTGGATCCAACATACACCTTTACCGTGCCGGCCAAGCAAACAGCCGCCGGGGTCGTGGATATCATGAGCCACACATTTGAGAGTTACTTTACTAGAACTAAGGGAGCCTATCTGCCAGATCGGCTGGCTGAAGCTATTTTAAAAACCTGCATTAATTACGGACAGCTGGCTGTAACAGAGCCGGAAAACTACGAAGCCAGAGCCAACCTCATGTGGGCATCCAGCCTGGCTATCAACGGGCTTTTAGGTTACGGAAAGGACGCCATCTGGAGCGTTCATCCCATCGAGCATGAGCTAAGCGCTTACTATGACATAACCCATGGAATAGGTTTGGCCATACTGACACCACCGTGGATGGAGTACGTTTTAGACGATGAAAGAGTGGACAAGTTCGTCGAGTACGGCGTAAATGTGTGGGACATTGACCAAAACCAAGACAAATACGCCATAGCCCACGAAGCTATCGACAAAACCAAGCAGTATTTCGCTTCGCTGGGGATGCCTCTGACACTCAAGGAAGTAGGCATCGGCGAAGATAATTTAGAAAAAATGGCTAAAGCAGCCGTGGACCACAACAACGGTACAGTGGGTAATTTTAAGCCTCTCTCCTACGAAGATGTGCTAAATATATACAAAAAAGCATTATAGGCCACCAGAGCATTTTCTCTCCATTTACCAATAAATCCCCTGCCGTTTTTGGCAGGGGATTTATTTCTTAATCTTAATCTTGTTCTTCGTTGTTAGTAAGCCGCTGGGGTTTGCCCTGCGGTCCCAAAAGATATACCGCGTCATATTCAATATCGGCGGCCATAAGTTGCAGCAGCAATTGCTCCAAATCCAAATCTGTTACCTTAGCGGCCAAGCCGCAGCTGGAGCTTATCTGCCGCGGTACCGGCATCAACTGAAAAGCAGGACCTCGGGACTTAAACTTGCGATCGAACTTTAGGGCCTGGTGCGTGGAAGGGAAAGTAACCACTAAAGCCTGGCCGGTATCGCCGCTGCTAATCATTTCGTGGCACCTGGCTCCCTGATTATTTTTATTACATATTCGTCATCGGCAGCTGGCAGTACCTCTACCTGGCAGCCAGCCGATCGAGCAAAGCGGCTTACATTTTCTCGGGCCGCAGCATTATCCACCAAAACCTCTATCACCTTTTCCTGCGTCTGCTCCACTGCTTTTTTAGCTAACACCACCGGCTGCGGACAAGATAATCCACGGGCATCAACTTTATAAGGCATGTTGTGCTTCCTCCTTTGTTTTTAAAGCAACACTTCTGGGCATACTCAAATAGCCGATAACAGTCACAACCACCAAGCCTAATATTACGGCAAATTTGCCATTTGGCGTTACTCCATTTGGCGAAGCAGCAATGGAAAAATTGTGGGCAAAAGCAGTCCCAGTAAGCATCCCCAAAAAGCTAACAGCAGCATCGGCATCGCCTTCACCAGCCAAAATACACTGCCTAAGTGGACAACCGCCCAGCAGCACCGAACCAAAGCCCACCAGCATCATGCTGAGGAAATTCCACAGACCGTCACTGTGCGCCACTGGCTGCTCGGCAAAGCCTAGCTTGAAAGAACCAAAAGCCATATTGAACACCAAAGCCACCACAAAAATCATGACAAAGCCACGGAACCGATGCGGATCACGAATCAGGAACAAATCACGAATACCACCGGCCATACACAAGCGCGACCGCTGGGCCAAAACCCCCACCACTATTCCTGCTGCCAAAGCCATCAGCCAAGGAGCATGCATGGACCCTGGCCCTTTCTGGCTAAAAAAGATAAAGGGCGGTGCCGTCACCAACAGGATCAGTAGTACCACTGACACTACCGGCAACACGTAACCATTCGCCACCGCCACCTTGCTGCTTTTACCCAAAGAAAAGCCTCCCTTTAGGAACTGCAGCCCCACCCAAATTCCCGCCGTAAAGCCAGCCAGCCCAACCAGTGCGTTCAGGTCGCCACCGGCTAAACGTAAAACCATACGCAACGGACAACCGAGGAAAACAAGTGCTCCTAACATAACAAAGAAACCGAGAATAAACCTTAGCAGCGGTGACGAGCCCCCACGAGCTTTAAACTCCCCGCCAACTACCGCCGCCATAAATGAACCCAGAATAAACCCCGGCACCTCTGGCCGTATATACTGCACTATTTCGGCCCGGTGCATTCCCAAGGCACCAGCAATATCACGAATAAAACACGCCACACAAATACCCATGTTGGCTGGATTACCAGCTTTCATCAACAATACGCTTAGAGCCCCTACCACAGCCCCCGTTACCAGCACAACCTTTTTTTGGTTCATAAAAAACCCTCCCCTATCAGCTTTGATATTACAAATAGCAATACAGAAAATACCCTTTTAATTATAAATAGCCTGAAACCGGTAGGGCAAATAGCTTTAATTAATGCCTTAAATAGCATGTATCATGATAATAAATAGGTTCTTGACACAATTTTAAGCCGGTGGGATACTTATTAAAGGAGAGATAAAGGGGGCGCGCTAATGGAACTGAGGCAGCTTGCCATGTTTTTGACTATAGCCAACTGTGGTACATTTTCCGAAGCAGCCCGGCGTCTGTACCTATCCCAGCCCACCCTCAGCGTTCAGACCGCTTCTTTAGAAAAAGAATTAGGGGTTGAATTATTTGAACGCCAAGGGAAAAAACTAGCTCTTACTCCTGCCGGACAGATACTGAAACGTTATGCCGCTGACATGTTGGGACTTAAAGAACGGGCTCTCCAGGAAATTGCCCAATATAAAAATACCGTTGCCGGTAGCATCCAATTGTTTGCCAGTACAGTACCAGCTGACTACAT
>JAAYWY010000261.1 GCA_012516165.1 Bacillota bacterium | reverse complement strand
TTAACACCACATCCATACTCACCACTTCGTCGCCAGCATTAAGGCGGATCCCCCGCACTCCTTTAGCTAAGCGGCCCATGGCACGGACATCCCGCTCGGAAAAACGGATGGCCATGCCGGTCCGTGTCCCCAAAAGTAGCTCCCTATTACCATCGGTACGGCGGACATAAATAAGTTCATCGCCTTCTTCTAAGGTAATGGCTTGAAGCCCACCGCGGCGCACAGAATCAAAATCCGATAGAGCTGTTTTTTTCACTATACCACCCTTGGTAGCCATAACTAAAAAGCCACCATCGGTAAAATCACGTACACCTAAAACAGCTGTTACCTGCTCGTCATTGTCTAAAGCAATTAGGTTCACCAGGGGTATACCTTTGGCCTGTCGGCCAGCTTCTGGTACTTTATACCCCTTTACGCGATAGAGTCGTCCTTGGTTGGTAAAAAACAACAGCCAATCATGATTGCTTACAGTGAGAAGATGTTGAACCACATCCTCTTCCTTGGTGCCAGTGCCTTGGATACCTCGTCCACCCCGACGCTGGCTACGGTAGCTGGCAATCGGCTGGCGCTTTACGTATCCTTCGGCTGTCACTGTAACCACAATCTTTTCCTCTGGTATTAGATCTTCTGGCTCCAAAGAACCAATTTCACTGGTGATGCGCGTCCGCCGCTCATCGCCATATTTTTCTTTAATCTCGGTAAGCTCTGTTTTGATTACCTGATTTATCATGGTTGGACTAGCCAAAAGTGATCGCAGATATTCAATGGTTTTAATAAGCTCTCGGTATTCGTCTTCTATTTTTTCCCGCTCCAACCCAGACAGGCGTTTGAGCCGCATATCCAAAATGGCCTGGGCTTGCTTTTCGCTAAGACCAAATTTGTCCATCAAACTAGCTCTAAGTTCGGCTTCAGGGCCACGAGAAGATCGAATCAAAGCGATAATCTCATCAATATGATCGAGTGCAATGCGCAAACCCTCGAGGATATGGGCCCGCTCCTCGGCCTTTTCTAGATCAAACTTAGTTCGGCGGACAATTACTTCTCGCTGGTGTTTTAGGTAATATTCCAGCGTCTGTTTTAAGTTGAGTACACGGGGCTGACCATCCACTAAAGCCAGCATAATTACACCAAACGTAGTTTGCAGTTGGGTATGATGATACAGGCGGTTAAGGACGATTTGGGCATTTGCATCCCGCTTAAGTTCAATGACAATCCGAATCCCTTCCCGGCTAGACTCGTCGCGAAGATCACTAATGCCTTCCAGCTTTTTATCCCGCACTAAGGCAGCAATATTCTCCACCAATCGGGCTTTGTTAACTTGGTATGGAAGTTGGGTAACTACAATCTGCTGGCGACCGCCCTTTACCTCTTCAATTTTGGCGGCTGCCCGTATTTTTAGCGACCCCCGGCCAGTGGTATAGGCCGCCTTAATACCGCGTCGGCCTAAAATAAGGCCACCGGTGGGAAAATCTGGTCCTTTTATTGCCATCATTAAATCGTTAACCGAACAGTTGGGATTATCAATGAGCATTATCAGCCCATCCACCACTTCGCCCAGATTATGGGGCGGAATATTAGTGGCCATACCTACAGCAATGCCCGACGAACCGTTGATAAGCAAATTGGGCACCCTGGACGGTAATACCACCGGTTCTTGAAATTCTTCATTAAAGTTAGGTATAAAATCCACGGTGTTTTTGTCGATATCGCGCAGCATCTCCACTGCCAGCCGCGACATCCTGGCTTCGGTATATCGCATAGCCGCTGGAGAATCGCCATCGATGGACCCAAAGTTACCATGGCCATCTACTAGCGGATAGCGGCTGGAAAAATCCT
Source organism: Bacillota bacterium (assembly GCA_012516165.1). GTDB lineage: Bacteria > Bacillota > DTU030 > DUMP01 > DUMP01 > JAAYWY01. The sequence goes on along the minus strand of JAAYWY010000261.1, from coordinate 2,660 downwards.
GGGCTAACCGTACCATGGCATCATAAATGGCTGCGTCACCGTGAGGATGATATTTACCTAGCACTTCGCCTACTAACCGAGCTGACTTCTTATAGGGTTTATCCGGCGTCATACCCAGTCCACTCATGGCGTATAAAATACGCCGGTGCACAGGTTTTAAGCCATCACGCACATCAGGCAATGCCCTACCTACAATCACGCTCATGGCGTAGTCTAGGTAAGAATGCTTCATTTCTTCTTCAATTTTTACCGGTACTACCCGGCCAAACAAATTGTCTGCCATAAGCTACGCCCTTTCTAAATATCGAGATTACGCACTAGGTGGGCATTTTCTTGAATAAATTCGCGCCTTGGTTCTACTTTATTACCCATTAAGGTGGTGAATATCGTATTGGCTTCCAACGCATCTTCCACCGTCACTTGAAGTAGCGTCCTGGTATCGGGGTTCATGGTAGTTTCCCACAACTGATCAGCATTCATTTCGCCCAGACCTTTAAACCGCTGAATATCAATATTACCGCGCCCTATCTTGCTCAATACCCTGTCCAACTCGCGGTCATCATAGGCATAGTGATAATCTCGGCCCTTGCGGACTAAATACAGCGGTGGCTGAGCGATATATACATACCCGGCTTCGATCAACTTAGGCATATAGCGGTAAAAGAAAGTTAGTAAAAGTGTGCGGATATGGGCCCCATCTACGTCAGCATCAGTCATGATGATTACTTTGTGATAGCGAGCTTTACTCAAATCGAACTCTTCGCCAATACCAGTACCTAAAGCAGTAATCATAGCCCGGATCTCTTCATTGGCCAAAATTCTATCTAAACGGGCTTTCTCCACATTCAAAATCTTACCCCGGAGGGGCAAAATAGCTTGAAATGCCCGATCACGCCCTTGTTTAGCTGAACCACCAGCTGAGTCACCCTCCACCAGAAAAAGCTCCGAGCTGGCGGGGTCCCTTTCGCTGCAATCAGCCAGCTTTCCTGGTAAGGAACTTACTTCCAATGCACTTTTGCGTCGTGTTAGTTCGCGGGCCCTACGTGCTGCTTCACGGGCTCGGGCTGCCTGTACCACTTTATCCATAATTCGTTTTGCTATTGCTGGGTTTTCATCAAGAAAAGTCGTCAGGCCCTCACTTACCATGCTATCTACTAAACCGCGGACGTCAGTATTACCAAGCTTGGTCTTGGTTTGGCCCTCAAATTGAGGGTTTTTGAGCTTGACACTAACTACGGCTACTAATCCTTCGCGTACATCTTCACCGCTTAAAGAAGCATCATTTTCTTTTAAAACACCAGTTTTTCTGGCATAATCATTAATTACCCGGGTTAACGCCGACTTAAAGCCGGTTTCATGGGTACCGCCTTCTTGGGTGTGGATGTTATTAGCATAAGTAAGGATGTTTTCCGTATAACTATCGTTATACTGGAGGGCTACCTCACAGGTAGCATCTTCTTTTTCCCGCTTAATGTAAATCGGATCAGGAAAGAGAGTCCCTTTGTTTTTATTTAGATGGCGTACAAATTCTACAATTCCACCTTCGTATTGATAGACCGCTTCTTGACCAGTACGCTCATCTTTTAAAGTAATTTTTAGCCCTTGACACAAAAAAGCTAATTCGCGAAAACGTTGGGCTAAAGTATCAAAGGAGAAATTACGATCGGGAAATATCTCTTTGTCTGGAATAAATTCGATGGTGGTACCGGTTTTATCAGTAGTACCTACTTTTTCTAGATCGGTTATTGGTTTACCCTGGCGATAGGCTTGGCGATAAATATAACCATCTCGCCGGACTTCTACCTGTAGCCACTCTGATAAAGCATTTACCACCGACACGCCCACACCGTGCAAACCACCAGAAACTTTATACCCTTCTCCACCAAACTTACCGCCAGCATGCAAAATAGTAAGCACTACCTCTACCGCTGGCCGACCTACTTGGGGCTGAATCTCCACCGGAATACCCCGACCATCGTCACTAACGCTAACCTTATTGTTGGGGTGGAGGGTTATTTCTATATGCGTGCAAAAACCAGCCAAAGCTTCATCAATACTGTTGTCCACCACCTCGTACACCAGGTGATGCAGGCCACGGGGCCCGGTACTGCCGATATACATAGATGGTCTTAGTCGGACAGCCTTTAGCCCCTCTAATACTTGGATTTGGCTGGCATCATAACGACCGTTATTATTATTATTGTTGTTGGCCACTGGTCCACCCCTTTCTTATGTTCGTTTTCCTTATCTTTACACCTAGTACAATCTTCATTATATCATAACAAAAATACAAGCGACAACAAAAGCGGCCCAGAGCCTACTCTTTGGCCGCCTTTGAGCTAGGTACAGCGAAATTTTGTAAAAATTTTGCTCGCCCTCCTAAGGTTAGCGATGAAATAGGGGACAAGTACACCCGCTCAGTGGTTAACACAACCGATTTCGGCTCTCCGGGACCAATTTCAGTAATAAGTCCTTCGTCACGGCTAATTTCTAAAAACTCTTGGCTAGCAACTCCTGTTCCAATGCTTTTTAAGTCCAGGATCAAGATAACGTCTTTGGCCAGGACGGATACATCCCCGCCGATATGCAAAAACAATCCCCTCACCTCTTAATTAATACTATACCCGGTTAATCCTCCCTAAATTTATCTCCCACACAGC
>JAAYWY010000260.1 GCA_012516165.1 Bacillota bacterium | reverse complement strand
GTTGGACAAGTATTACCTACCCTACTTTGCTCAGGTGGGAGCTTCTTTGGCTACCCTAGATAAACTAATGAATTACCCGGCTGAATTCTATGTTCCAGCCCATGGACATCCCAGCACCGATATAACCGAAGTGCTCATGGCAAACAAGAAGCGTCTGCAAGAAGTAACAGAGCTTGTACTCAGCCTTCTAAGTGCGCCCTTGAGCCGGGAAGAAATAGTGGCCTGGTTTTACCGGGAAAAAAGTATTGACAGCAGCCACTCACAATACTTTCTTTCCACTGCCGCCATCACAGCCCATTTAACTTACCTGGCCGAGCAAGGACAGATTAAGCCTAAGGTAGCCGATGGGGTGCTCAAGTGGTATCGAAGCTCCTGATTTTAGCGCTACCATGATATAATATTCCTTACAATTTTCTCACACCCGGATTTCGTTAAATACGCCCAGAAAGTACAAGCCAAATACAAAGAGCTTTCCACAGACGAAATCCAGGATATATTAGTAAACGATAAACGGATTGAATTCCCCACTGGTTTACCGCCAGAATCAAAGAACTAGCAGAAAGATACGAGCAAACCTTACCGGAGATTGTAAAAGGAGAACATACAAAAAGGCCGGATATAGTTCTTTATGTAAACGGCATTGCTTTAGGAGTGCGGGAACTAAAGCGCAGCACTGTTTTTGTGTCCGAGGGTATCCGGCAAAATCCAGGTAACCAACAATCGAATTTTACCAGGCCGGTTTTCCATTATTAGATGATGAAGAATCAGCTGCCGAGGCTTTTCAATCATCTGTCAGTGTTACCGCCTGATGGCAGTGTGCGGATTTCGGCACCGAAGGAATTGAATGATGAAACTATTAGGCTTTTTGCTGTATCTAAACTATCTTGGATAAAGAAGCAGCGTGCTAAGTTCAAGCGGCAGGAGCGACAGCCGGAAAGGGAATTTGTTTCAGGTGAGAGCCATTATTTCTTGGGGCAGCGCTATCTCTTAAATGTGATCTATACCAATAAAAAAAGGCAAGGAGTGGCTGTTCGCAACAAGACCTACCTGGATTTGTTCGTGCGAGAAAACAGTGGCCAAGAACAAAGGCGAAAAGTTATGAGAGAATGGTACCGCCGTGAGCTAAAGGCACTAATTCCCCCTTTAATAAGCAAATGGGAACCTATAATAGGAGTGAAGGTTGAGTCTTGGGGCGTTAAATTATGGATAAGTTCTTACCCAACTGGCGAAGCATCAAAGCGGAGCTAAATGGGTTAGTTTTTGATGAGTAAACGAGGTATTATAGTTTTTAATTTGAAATCTTGTCAGAAGCATTCCGCTTCTGGCTTTCTTTTTGCTTTCTCTTCATGATTTTTGAGAAATTCCGAGAGAAACCTGTCTTTCGTGCGTAGTAATATATGAAAGGGGTTAGAAGGAAGGAGGGTCAGGGTTTTGCAATATTCGCAGACTGAGCTTGTCCAGGGGATAAAAAACAAGGACCCAATTGCCTATGAGTACATGATAAGTAAGTACACAAAGATGATTTACTGCCTTGCCCATAACATTTTGTCAGGATCGCACAGCAAGGAAGATATAGAGGAATGTGTGGCCGATGTCTTTCTTGATGCCTGGATAAAGATCGCTGAGTTTGATGAGGAGAAGGCAAACTTCAGGACTTGGCTGCTGATGCTGACCAAGTACAAGGCGCTAACATATAGACGCAAGAAACGCCTAAGCAATGTTGTAAATATTGAGGATATCGAGATAAAGGACGATATCAATCTCGAAAAGCAAGTTTTCCTAAGACAAGATCAGGAACAGGTGATGAGAACAATCAATTCCTTTCCAAAAACAAATCGGGAGATATTTATTAGAAGGTTCTTTTTGGGTGAACAAATCAGTGATCTAGCGCAAGCCTACAATTTGTCTCGAGCCGCTGTGGATAACAGGTTGCTGCGGGGAAGAAAAAT
>JAAYWY010000282.1 GCA_012516165.1 Bacillota bacterium | reverse complement strand
TTTGGGTTAGAACAACAAGACGCCGGTGAGATCATCTATGGAAATCAAAAAGTTAAAATCAACAGCCCCCAGCAGGCTATGAGATTGGGCATCGGCATGGTGCACCAGCATTTCATGCAGGTGCCCTCCCTTACCGTTGCCGAGAATGTAGTTTTAGGTCAGGAGCCAAGGCGGGGACTAAAGCTGGATTTGTCCGCCGCACGGCAGCTGGTGCGAGAGGTATCAACCCGTTATGGCCTGGCGGTTGATCCAGATGCTAAGGTGCGCGATCTCCCGGTTGGTATACAGCAGAGGGTGGAAATTATCAAGGCCTTGTCCCAAGGGGCGGAACTGCTTATCTTAGATGAACCTACGGCAGTTTTAACTCCGCAGGAGACAGAAGAACTTTTCCAGGTTTTAAAGAATATGGCTCGTCAAGATAAGACGATTATTTTTATATCTCATAAGCTTAAAGAAGTGCTTACTATTTCTGATAGTATAACCATTATGCGCGCAGGACAGGTGGTAGCAAATCTTGAGACGGCCTCCACTAGCGAGGAAGAAATTGCCCGCCTTATGGTAGGGCGTCCTGTGTTGCTGCAAGTAGACAAAAAAGAAGCTCAAATCGGTGAGCCGGTATTAGAAGTAAAGGATCTTTGGGTAGCCAATCACCAAGGACTTCCTGCCCTGCAGGGAGTGTCTTTTACGCTGCATTCTGGAGAAATCCTTGGTATCGCTGGCGTTCAGGGAAACGGCCAAACAGAGCTGGTGGAGGCCCTAAGCGGTCTCATTCGGGTAGAGCACGGCGAAATAATCAAACAGGGGCAATCACTGAAGGGCTTAACAGTGGAAAAAATCCGACGTGCTGGGGTAGCTCATATTCCTGAGGACCGTTTCCGGCGCGGCCTTTGTGGGTCAGCTACTGTGTTAGAAAATATGATCGCGGGCCAACAATACGAAGGCTCTCCCTTTGTTCATCGAGGTATTGTGAACTGGGAGAAGGCGGCAGAGTATACCAAGAAAGCAATAGATCAGTACGACATTAAGGTTGGTAGTATTTATGATCTTGCGGCCTCGTTGTCAGGTGGCAACGCTCAAAAGGTAGTGGTGGCGCGGGAGTTTAGCACCAATGCCGATGTGCTACTTGTCTCGCAGCCTACCCGGGGAGTGGATATCGGGGCCATTGAATTTATCCACAAGTGTTTGGTGGCTAAAAGGGATGCGGGATGCGCTATTCTTTTAGTATCAGCTGATTTACAAGAGATACTTTCTTTAAGCGATAGATTGCTAGTATTGTATCAGGGACAACTTACAGCGGAATTGGATCCAGGACAAACCAGCGAGGAAGAACTTGGTTTATATATGTCCGGAGCTCGGCGAATGAATGTTAGAGAGAAAGCGGTGGGCGCTGGTGCGTACTAAGGTTAAGATTGCTGACTTTATACTGCGAAATATTGTGCGACCGTTACTAGCTATCCTTATGGCTTTGCTAATAGGGGCGCTGATTATTCTTTTGTCTAATCAGAGTCCAATAGAAGCGTACAGCAAAATGTTCTTTGGCGCTTTTGGTAATTTTAACCGGGTGGCAGAGACTTTGGAACGGTCTATTCCCGTTACCATTGCTGCTCTAGGGGTGTCAGTGGCCTTTACCTGCGGCGTTTTTAACGTTGGTGTAGAAGGCTCACTTTACCTAGGTGCTTTTATGGCGTTTTTACTGGGGAATAAACTGGTTCTTCCACCGGTTATCCATGTGTTGGTAACTCTCGTGGGGTCTATGGTGGTGGGTGCTGCCTGGGCTTTTGTACCGGGCTATGCTCGGGCATATTATAAAGCCGATGAGTCTGTTACTACCATTTTGCTAAACTATGTGGCCATATTGCTCACTTCTTACTTGGTAGCTGTTCCGTTCAAAGACCTTACCGCCGGTACTCAGCAGACACCGCCTATTAATCCTAGTGCTTATCTACCCCGGTTTTGGGCCTCTTCTCGTGTGCACGCGGGCCTTTTAATTGGGATAGGGCTGGCGTTCTTTCTCAATTGGGTTTTCCGCCGCACTACATTAGGCTATAACATTCGCATGGTAGGTAAAAGCAATACCTTTGCTGAGTATGCGGGAATTAATGTACCCCGTACGATGGTAAAGTCAATGCTCATAAGTGGTGCCATTGGGGGCTTGGCTGGAGCGTCCCAGGTAATGGGTATACTGCACCGC
>JAAYWY010000259.1 GCA_012516165.1 Bacillota bacterium | reverse complement strand
CCGTTTTGTATATTGGTATCCACACCCAATTCCCGCGCAACTTCATATTTCCACTGATTCATAGCATCCCAAGCCTCAGGGACTACGTGGGTTGCACCGCGTGACCTGTTATAACTTCCTCTTGCCATTTTGATGTCCCCTCCTTTCGCTCTTAGTTTGACCGAAAAGGTGAGCGATATGATATAAATTTATTTCCTCTCTTCCCAACAAACGAAAGAACGACCGTAACTTATACGTACAGCCGTTCTTTCCTGCAAGAGGAAGTTTCTGCTGTTAGTGTATGGCTTTGGTTTATAAATATACCGTCTAAACCCTGCCAGTTTCTGTTAGTTACCAGATAGTTCATGTAGATTAACGAAGGTGGATGTTCGTTAATGGAATCTAGGGTATCTTTAAGTACTGCACAAAAAGCAGCGTAGAGAGTAGGCTGTTTTGATAGAATTTATGGGTGGCTATAGCCACGATGTAAGAAACTGGGGAACCAAGGTGGAAATTATGCAGAAGGCTTATTTGATAAAAGACTGAATATGTTTGGTGTGGACCAAAGCTACGTTTACCCAGAAGCCTGTGGGATTATCCCTTGAGGGCAATTTGGTAATTTTTATAATCTACTGATAGAAATAACGCAGGGGAGCTAGAAACAGCAAAATCCCACAGGCTTATTGTTCTTATTAGACACGGCTAGTAGTGGGTGATTGGTTAGGAAGCCATACCGCACCGCAGTACTTTTTGGGTTTATCAGCCGTTGGGGCGGCGCGGGCCTTTCACATTAGCATCAATTAAGTCTTCACTGTACTCTTCCAGCAGATTTTGAGTAGTTTCCATTTGTTCGCGGGGGGTTTTGGCTTCCAGATAAGTGTCGCGATTTTGGTCAGACTGAACGCTCGGATAAGGGGGCAAGTCCTTACGCGCTTTTTGTCCTTTGTTTTTACCACCTTTTTTGGCCAACTCTTCTGTCACCTCCTCGTGGTATTTTACTCGCTCTTGCATGGCTTCTGGCGGCATCCAGGCGTGTAGGCTAGGAATAAGTTCGCCCATTCGATCACCGTCAGTAAGACTGTTTAGCCCGTATAAATCTTCTTCTGTATGGGTATGCGGCGCAAAGAATTTTGTTTTTTTGTTGCTCACGCTATTTTCACCCCACGGTTAATTATTTGTTGCTTTCTTTTTCTTATCCTGGTGCTCTTTGCCATTTTTTTGGTAATATTTAGAAAAAACTTGCCGACCACCAAACCACAACTAGAACAAAGGTAGTGAGGGCAGCAAGATAAAAATTTATAAATTAGCATCTTACTCATCCTTGTTTACTCGTATTACATATAGTGACAACAATTAATTTTCCTGATGTCTCAATATGTTGCTCAGGCAGGATTTTCCCTTATCATTGACGAATAAATTAGCAAATGAGGTTTTATCGTTTTATCCCACTTGTATTTAAGGGGGAACTGCTGTGGGAGGGCGGCGAGTGCGGCGACCGCAGCCAAAAACAAAAACACCAGGGTGCATGTGCCAATTTCTAATGGCAGCTATTGCAGCAGTGGCCTTGGGTTATTTTATGGGGACGTTTTTGTTTCAACATAAACATCCGATCCCTAATGAGCCAAACATTACTGTACAGCAACCGATTCCGGAGAAATCGGAAACTACTTCAAATGTATCGCCTAATGTATCGCCTAAACAAGAAACCGAAGACCAGGGTCTTGCGCCTGCCGGGTCGGCCCACTTTCCTGAACTACATTTGTTTCAAGTACAAGTAGGTTCTTTTAGCCAAAAACCAAACGCAGAGCGCTTAAGAGACAAGCTATTGGCGCAAGGGTGGCCGGTAGAATTAGTACCAGCAGGTAATTTGACTCAGGTACGTGCGGGGTTCTTTTTTGGTCGTCCGGCTGCTGAATCATGCAAGAGCATAGTTAGCACCGACGGAGTCCAGGCGATAGTAACAGAAAAAGTCGTGACAGGCCGACTAGTAAATTATGCGGCTCAAGATAAAGATTTTTACCAGCTGGCTCCCGAACTGGCGGCCAATTTGATAGAAGCATTAACTGCGGCCGAAGAAGGTCGTGTCAAGGAAGCTGCTGCTGAGGTGGAAGAGTTAGCTCAAAAAGCTAAAGATATATCAATCCTTAATGAGAAAAAGGAAACAGTTGCTATGTTGCAGAAGATAAGCTCAATTTTGACTAATGCCGGTGAGGCAGCGGCGTCCCACAATGCTTGCGCTGTAAGCCAGGGGATAAGTGTTTTTGTCGATTGGTATCAAAAGTTGTAAAGCGCTGATAAAGCGCTTTTTATCTGTAAAAAATATTGGGAATATTAGATTTTAGACAAAATAATTGCTTAGAAAGAAGGAATTCTATAGTATGAGGCGAATATGTATTTGTTGCAACAATGTCAAACCTTAATAGTCTTCCTACCATATGATCTGGCGGGAGGAGAGAGTTGTGAAACTGATTGATATTATGCAGTTGTTAGATGCAGAAATGTTGGTAGCGCCACAAGATGCATCAGTGTCGGTCTTGGCAGCAGGCGCAGCTGACCTTGTTTCTGATATACTAGCTTTTGTCAAGGAAAAAACACTACTTCTTACTGGACTTACTAACCCACAAGTGGTTAGGGCAGCTGATTTGCTGGATTTGGCCGGTATTGTGTTTGTTCGCGGCAAGACTCCTAATCGAGAGGTAATAGAAATGGCCCAGCGGCGCCAACTACCAACATTCAGGACCCAGCTTAACATGTACGAAGCCTGTGGTATTCTCTACCAGGCGGGGTTAAGAGGTTCTTGGGGTGACCAGGATGATGCCAATGATATTCACTGACAGTTATGACCTTACAATCCCAGTAATTGGTCGCGATTTTGTTACTGCCGGAGAAGCTGCTAGCAAGATTAAGAGCACCTTAGAAACACTCAACCTTCCGCCTAAGTTGGTACGAAGGGCTAGTATCTGTGCTTACGAAGCGGAGATGAATATTATTATCCATGCTTATAGTGGTAGGTTAAGCCTAAGGGTAACAGCAGATGAAATTACCATAGTG
>JAAYWY010000258.1 GCA_012516165.1 Bacillota bacterium | reverse complement strand
GCTAGTCCTTCTTTGATTATACCCCGATCACGCAACCCAAAAGCGGCCGCTGGCAGCGCCGTCATTTTCCTGATTGCTTCCTCTAAAGAAATCACCTTTTCTTCCCGTACATACTTTCCTAATACACGCGGAAAACTCCCGTATAAACGCGGATGTGGTTTGCCACCGCCTAAAATACCATCGGTACACACCATTACCCATGGTTTTTGCATTACCTTTTTAACATTTTCCTCTGAGTTCTGAAAGCAGACCATGGTAGCTTGGTTCTCTTCCCGCAGCAAAATGTCCATGATGACATCTACAGGATGCTTGTTCTGTGCTTGGGACAGTTCAGCGATACTGCGCCCCACCACCGCTGGATCATCACTTCTTACCGAAGCCACCACCACATTCTCCCAACCTTCGGTTTCACCACGGTTTTGCCAATTGGGTACCGGAGTTTTGAAGGCCTCTTTAATTTTCTGACGCATATTTTCATCTGTTAGCCGGGCTAACATCGCCTTAGGGCCACCATCCATAGCCCAATGCGGTAGACAAGCCGACAGCGACGTGGATCCAGCTATATAAGGATACTGATCGGCCGTTATGCATACACCATTTTCCTTCGCCTTCTCAATGAGCGCCAGCGAGTCGTCAATTTTATGCCAGTTTTTCTTTCCTATAGTCTTTAAGTGCGAAATATGCAGATGCATATTTGTCTCTTCGGCTAGAGAAATCATCTCTTGTTGAGCTTCGAGCAAATTGTCGGCTTCGTTGCGCACATGAACTACCAGTGCTCGCGAATAATCAGCCAACGTCTCCCCTAACATCACCATTTCTTCTCTGGCAGCAAAGTTGCACGGTGGATAAATCAACCCTGTAGATAAACCCATGGCTCCTGCCTCCAGAGCTTCCACCAACAAAGATTTCATAGTAGCCAGCTCGGCAGCTGTCGACGGACGATCTTCCATGCCAAACACAGCAATTCTAAGCGCCCCATGGCTGACTAAGGTGCCGACATTGAGCACTATACCCTTTTTTTGGTACGCCTTTAGATACTCGCCAAAAGTTCTCCAGGTCCATTCTATGTCCGGCCGCCCCAGTAAACCAGCCAGGTGTTCCCTGAGCATATTGGCGGCTTCCGCCGAAGGTATGGGTGCCAGCCCCAACCCGTCCTGCCCTAAGATTTCAGTAGTAACTCCCTGACGTATCTTCTCCTCTAAACTAGGGTTGGCCAATAACATCAAGTCGCTATGACTATGAGTGTCAATAAATCCCGGTGCCACCACCAAACCGGCGGCATCAATCTCTTGGGATCCTTTATCAGTTATTCTTGTGGCCACTGCCACAATCTTACCATCCTTAATTCCCACATCCCAATGTTTCCCGGGACTGCCGGTGCCATCAATAACTAAGCCATGACGTATTACCACATCGTACATTACTTGTCTCCTTCCCTGAGCCATGTTATTGTTCCTTATTGTATCATAACTTACACTGTTTCTTCTGGTTCAATGTAAATAGTAGTCAAATGACATAACACCGTTTATTATTTAATGCTATTACTGAGTTTTTCCAACGTACGGGCTAAAACCCTTACGCCCCGAGCAATGTCTTCCATTGCTGTATATTCATCTTTAGAATGACTAATTCCCCCTACGCTAGGAACAAAAATCATACCCGTCGGAAGAAAATGGGCTATAGGACTGGCATCATGCGACGCACCACTGGGCATAAGTTTGTAGCTTAGCCGCTCGTTTGTACATGACTTTTCAATTTCGTTAATGACTGAACTACTAAGTTTCACAGCTGGTTTTTGTACAATCAATTCCATATGACAATTGCTGTATTCCCCCAACAACTGGCTAAACTGTTGGACAGCCAGCTGAGAAATGTTATCATCTGTAGATCGCAGCTCCAAAACAAACTCAACCAACCCAGGCACTACCGCAACTGAACCTGGGTGAACATCTAGACGTCCGATGTTATACACAAAGCCACGCGGATCGGCAGCTTGATCATACCAACGAGACAAAACCTCGACAGCTGTCTTTAGCGCATCAGCACGCATAGACATAGGTGTAGTGCCAGCATGGGAACATAAAGTGCCAACAACGCTAACCCTGTGTAACCTTGGCTCTTGACAGCGGTATCTTCATCTTTTGCAGAATAAAATCTGGTTATAAACTGTGGTGAACCAACGTTTCCCCGCCCTGTATGGTCACAACCCCTTCTAGGGATTGTAGTGTCCTGGCTTCGGCATTTATCAGATGCTGCAAAGTAGCAGCCGCCGCCTTTTCTTCGTCTCGCTTACTAACAGCATCCAATATCTTAAGGTGTTCTCTCGTAACCAACTCTACTACCTCCGGTCTCAGCCCTCCAGCATTGCCTTCTACCAAATAGCGAATGCGTATAGAATGCTGATCAACCTGATCTAAAATATCCCTAAGCAATGTATTGCTCAAATGCTTGAACATCAGATCATGCAGTTCTAAATCGGCATTAATATAGGTACCTACGTCTGTCGGCCCTTCGATAATCTTAAGCAGTTTTTCATAAAGAGCGTTGACCTCTACTTCTTCACAATACCGAGCTGCAATCTTAGCCGCATGAGGTTCAAGCAACCGTCGTACCTCATAAATATTTTTTACATCATCTAGGCTGATGGGGGCCACTTGAACACCACGGTTAGGAATAGATACAACCAATCCGTCTCCTTCTAAGCGTACCAAGGCTTCGCGGATTGGAGTAGTGCTCACGCCAAACTCTTGCGCCAGCTTATCTATCTGCAGCTCTGCACCCGGTTTATATTTGTTTAAAAGAATATCTTCTTTAAGAGTTTCGTATAGTCGCTCCCGCAAAGATGTCAAGAGCAGCCGTCTATTCATTTCGGCTCCTCCT
>JAAYWY010000037.1 GCA_012516165.1 Bacillota bacterium | reverse complement strand
TCCCACACCTATATCTGTCACTGCCACTGTGTGATACTTGCAGCTTTATTTGTCCTATTTGTCCTATTCCTTGAAATACTTTTCAGCACCTGGATGTAGCTCCACTGACATACCATCGAGCGCCTTTTCTTTGGTGATCATTTTACCCACAGCGTGGGCCGTCTGCAAACGATCTAAATTACTGTAGATAGCCTTGGTAATATCATAAGCTAGCTGTTCATCCATATCGTCTGTCACCACCAGCATAGCCATTACCGCCACTGCATTTACGTCTTCGGCCTGTTTGGGATAGGTGTCCTTAGGAATAATAACCTTGGTATAGAAAGGATACTTCTCGATTAGCTTATCAGCAATATCTTCATCTACCGGTAGCAGAACTACATCATGCTGCGCGGCAATATCCTGGATGGCGGCCGTGGGAAAACCAGCGGTAACAAAGGCCGCATCCACATTGCCGTCTTTTAAGTTGCTAGCTGCCTCGGCAAAGGATAGGTACTGAACGGTAATATCTTGATAAGTAATACCATATGCTTCAAGAATCTGGCGGGCGTTGGCCTCGGTACCGCTACCAGCAGCACCTACCGCTACCCGTTTGCCCTTCATGTCAGCGATATCTTTAATCCCTGTTTTGGCTAAAGTTACAATCTGCACTGTTTCCGGGTACAATGTAGCAATTCCGCGCAGTCCGTCAACCTTCTTGTCTTGGAACATCTCAGTACCAGTAGCCGCATAGTACGTGATGTCATTTTGGACAAAAGCCATTTCTACACTACCGTCTTTTAACATATTAATATTAGCTACCGACGCTCCAGTACTTTGAGCACTGGCATTCACACCATCGATGTTCTTGTTCAGGATGTCGGCAATAGCGCCACCTAGAGGGAAATAAGTGCCAGCTGTACCACCAGTGGCAATGTTAACAAACTTTTTCTCCGTTGGTTCTTCTTTTTTCTCGCCCTCTGGTGCAGGCTTGGGACCGCAACCAGCCACCAAAACCAATACCAAGAACATTGCCATTAGAACCAGAAAACTGTTTCGTCTGACTCTTACCACTTGACCCCCTCCCGATAAGTATTCTGTACATTGGGAGTAATTCTACCTTAGTGTCTCAACATACTTCTTTCCTTATAAGTTTGCTTATTAAAATATCTAACAAAAAACAGCGGGGCTGACTTTAGTCAGCCCCATCTTAGCTATAACCATCCTAGCGGATCTTTGGGCGTCCCGTTAACTCGTACTTCAAAGTGACAATTCGGTCCAGTGGAAACCCCTGTGCTACCCGCTTTAGCAATAGCTTGTCCTTGTTTCACTTTTTGACCTACACTTACTAACAAAGCCGAGTTATGACCATACAACGTAGATATGCCGCCACCGTGGTCAATAACCACCGCTTTGCCATAACCACCATACCAATCCGCCATTATAACCACACCATCAGCTGCTGCCACCACTGTCTGGCCATGAGAAGCAGCTATGTCTAAACCTGAATGCAGTTTCTTAGTCCCATAAACAGGGTGTACTCTATAACCAAAGTAGGAGGTTATGGAACCAGCTGTGGGCCAAACCATGGTTCCCTTACCATGAGCAACACTGCTTGGGCTGTCCTTGGATTGTAAACGGCGAATAGCCTGCTCTATTTCTCTTGATGTCTGTTCTAGCTCGTTTAACGCCTTTTCATAGGCTTCTTTTTGCTTAACAATATCTGTCAACACCCGTTGCTTGGATCGGCTGGCAACCTCGATATTTTCCTTCTTGGTACGAACGGAACCCTGCAATGTCACAAGTTGCGCCTTTTTTTTC
>JAAYWY010000257.1 GCA_012516165.1 Bacillota bacterium | reverse complement strand
TCAAGTAAAGAACAGCGCCGAAAACGTAGCTCGGGTGTCTGAACAAGTAAAAAAACAAATTAAAGGAATAACAGATGCCATCGAAACCATTGCCGCTGTATCAGAAGAAAATGCTGCTGGCACCGAAGAACTATCTGCCAGTGCCCAAGAGCAAAATGCTATTATGGAAGAAATAGCTGCTGCTGCCGAGACCTTGGCACAGATGGCAGGAGAATTAAGTGCAGTTACTGCGCAATTTAAAATTTAACTCTTTTACCAGGAAGTTCTCTTTGCTCTGTCTGGATATAGATATAAAAAGGACCGTAGTTTCATGAATTCTACTCCCTGTGTTGGAAAATGTTAAATCCCATAAAGGACATCTGCTTTAACCGACAAAGTTTCCCTAATAAACCAACTTCCCACGTCAGCTTGTGAGCTTTAGATAAAGTCGCTTTCATAAATAACGAAGACATAAGCTCCAGTTATAAATTTGACTTTAAGATTATCCACTGGCATCCTTGATATCGGATATAGTAGTGATTGGAATGATTAAAGTACTATTTATGCAGGCATACCTGCCTTTTGTGTCGAAAGAGATAATGTCAATCTTAATAAAGCGTTTCGTGAGAAGGAAGGATTATTTATGCAAGTTCTTGTGACTGGTGGAGCTGGGTTTATTGGTTCTCACGTAGCAGAAGCTTGCATTGAAGCAGGGTACGGAGTAGTAGTGGTAGACAGCCTGGCACGAGGAAAAATAGAAAACATTCCAGATAAAGCGAAATTTTTTAAGTTGGATATTACGCTAGATTCCATATTGGAACTACAACAGATCATTGCGGACTTCGATGTTAAGGTAGTTATTCATCATGCAGCCCAGGTAGATGTTTCTCTATCGATGTTATACCCATCATCGGATGCTTCAGTGAATATACTGGGGTTCATAAATGTGCTTGAAGCGTGCCGTAATACAGGCGTGCAAAAGGTAATTTATGCTTCTTCTGCTGCAATATATGGGGAGCCAATGTCACTTCCCATTAAAGAAGAACACCCTGCTTTTCCTATGTCACCTTATGGATTGTCAAAGTATATAGGAGAGCAGTACTTAATACTATATAAACAACTATTTGGGCTTGAATATGCCATTTTACGCTACTCTAATGTTTACGGCCCGCGACAAGAGGTAAATGATGGTGGAGGAGTTGCAGCCATGTTTACTCACAAGTTGCTAGAAAGGATCAACCCAATTATATATGGCAACGGTGAACAAACAAGGGATTTTGTTTATGTGGGAGATGTGGCCAAGGCGAATGTATTGGCAATTGATAGAGGCAATGATGTACTAAACATTAGTTCTGGGGAACAGACTAGTATTAACGAATTATATTTTAGTATCAAACGAATTCTTGGTAGCACTTTGCTACCATACTATTACCCAGCACGACTGGGTGACATTGAAGCCAGCTGTTTAGATAATTCGAGAGCAAGAGAAGTTCTTGGGTGGGAACCACAATATAGCTTGCTCGATGGCTTAAATGAGTACATTAACCTACTTAAAAGTCGCTAACAAAATAAGATGGGTTCTATAACAAATACGGTATTAAGTGCTAAGGAAGTTGCTCTAAAAATGGTTTCATAGAGGAATGGTAAAAGCTATCTATTGTTGTGCCTAACCCAGCAAAACGGGAGAAACGGGTACGCCTATCATTGACTATCTGTTCTACTAAAATTTTTGGTAGTGAAGGAGCGAGATAGGCATTCCACTGTTGCGTCCCTGACTCGGAATGGATTCTATCTACATACCAACCAGAAAAACCAAAGCTAGCCAATGTATTAAGTGATTCTAGTGCTCTAAAATCCTCCGCGATAACGTAGGAAGGCTTTCTCAAGCTCAAAAAGTAAAGATGAGCATGGAGTCTATAACCAACATGAAGGTCACAGGAGTCGTAGAACTGGAGATGTGATATGTTCCCTGAAACATCAACTACTTTACAGTTCTGAGATTCTGCGAAACGCGCAAAATCGGCATCAATCCCTCTATGAAACGATACGATTACTTCAGATGAACTAGAGCAATTGCTAAATTCCTTCACTATGTACGCTAGGATCTGCTTAGCCTGATCAAAATAAGGCTTATTGGCAGGAGGCGTGAACACTATTGTCCGCAAATGTTTAGGTGGGACAAACTCTTGGCCGAGCGAAGGTAAGTGATACCATGCTGGATCACCTACCATTACAGCTTGTGGATAGCCGTTGTAATCCAGTACTTGTTTTGTCATAAAACCACGAGTACCAATTTTACGCCCCTGATCAGTCATTTTATCCAATAGTTGACGTGATCCATCTGAAAATCGAAATTTGTAAATAATTTCAATTGGTGCAGGAACTGAATTAAAGCCACCAGCCAGATACGTTAGAGGGGCTTCAAGCTTTTCCAGATTTGACATTAGCGGGTAAATATCAGGATACATATGGTTTACATAGCCTGGGCCACCTGCAATAATAATGGCTTTAGCATTGTTAATTACATCTAGATCAAATTGAAGATCCAATGGTCGCCATGCTTCCCCAACAATAATTGTTCGATCCGGTCGTACGGCTTCGAGGAGTTCCTTGGTACGAGCACCTATTAGGAAATCTCCCACGTTTACTAAAGCCCTATGGAGTAAAATGTAATAAGGTTTCATTTCCATAGATCCTCCCGTAGTTTTGATTATACGTGCTTTACTCTAACATATTCCATTGGAGGATGGTATCTGGAGGAACATCCACCTTTGGCTTTCTACCTATTACATAATCAATCTCTTCCGCTTTAATTCCTGTACCTGGGCGTTTGCAGGTAACGTGCTTCCTTGTCAGCGGCTGTCCTTGTTGAATTGCTATGCGGGTAACTACACTTCGTCTTGCGTACTTACGAGCGGGGAGTTCCTCAGCAGTAATCTCGATTGTCTTATTTCCCAGGGACTGGGAAATAATGTCCATGTTACCTGATAACAATCGTAGATCACTTTCATCCATAGCATGATAATGATCGTTGCCACTTTTTGTTTTGTCGAGGGTGTAATGTTTTTCTATAATTCTGGCTCCTATTACGGCTGCCGCAGTCAGTAGGGACATACCTGGGTCCGGATAGGCATGATCAGAATAGCCAATGATACATTTAGGAAAGCATTCTTGTAAATATTGGATAGACCTGAGATTGATTTCCTCGTAACTGGCTGGGTAATGTAATATACAGTGCAAAAGCGCTATTTCTGGCGTACCATACTTTTCAAGCCACTCTACTGCTCTGGCGATCTCAGAAATAGTTGAGGCACCGGTAGATAAGATAACAGGCTTATTCTTCGAGGCTACATAGCACAACAAATCTTTGTTTGTGATGTCAGCAGACGCAATTTTGTATACCGGCACAAGTGGTTCTAGCAAATCAACAGCTTCTTTATCAAAGGGTGTTGATAAGAAGTCAACTTTTTCTCGTTGACAAACTTGAGCCAGATATTCGTATTCTTGTTGTCCAAATCTATCATACTGGGCAAAAAATTGTTTTTGAGTCATATTACTATTCCAGTAAACAGGAGAATCTGCTGCTGCTAACTTTTCCGACTTATAGGTTTGGAATTTTACTGCGTTAGCCCCGGCATGAGCAGCGGTAACAATCATCTTTTCGGCAATTTCAATACTGTTTTCGTAATTTACTCCCGCTTCTGCTATTATGTAGGGACGACTATCGGGAGTAATTATTCGATTGCCAATATGAAAAGTGGCCATGATATCCATTCCCCCAGCTAAAGTGTTGTGCTAAAGTCATAATGTTGGTTTCGCCAATCAAGGTAGGTTTCCTTTATGCATCTAATGACCCTATCTACTCCTTTTCTAAAATCAAACATTAACAGGCTGGCTTGCATTTGGAGCCGCTTTTCCGGTGCTAGCCATACATCGCGGATGTTTTGCGCTAATTGTGCTATAGTAACATGCTCTGCTAGGCCCAGATCTATTACACCGCCATTCAGACGTCCAAAAGTGTGAGATGCTTCACGGTAATTCTGGCTAATTGATATCATTGGTACACCACACGAAGCCAATTCAAAAACTGTGCGGCCGTTTGATGTTATAGCGAGGTCGGCTCTGTGCATTAGAGAACTCATTCTTTTTACATGTGTATGAAGACGCAGGTCGGAAAAACATTTACTTACCTGGTCAACCAAGGTTGAAATTTCTTGAATACGTGGATTTCCAAGGCCGATAACTACATCTAGCTCGGCATTGCAATTACCAAGGGCTTCGGCAGCAGCTTGAAGTGCAAGGCAGGTTAAGTTACCCGGGTCGGCACCGCCGAAAGTGATCAGTAGATTTTTGGCCTGAGGATTGGCCTTGGGTTCATAATATGCTCGTAAGAATTCTTCCCGCAAGCAGACGTATTGCCAGCCGAACTTTTGATTTGGCAGTGGAGTTGTATATTCATATAAGGCATTTATTACCAAATTTGCCTCTGTAGCACCCGAACCCAGGTCTTCGAAGTTGACCACTACGCGCTTATTGTTTTGCCGCAACCTTGTTATATATTCCGAATTCGTGTCCAGAATGTCATTGATTATAAGATCATATCCTTTGCTTTCTATTATTGCAATGAAGTTATTGTCGTTGGTAACATTATATACTGGATAATTATGATCTTTAATCAACTGTGCTGCCAAAGAAGACGAAGAGTCAACATAAAAATCGAGGTGAGGGGTAAATAGCCGACTCGCAAGTGTAAGCGTGCGGTAAACATGTCCTAAGCCAAGTTGTTGATTGCCTATTGTTCTTATGGCGACCTTAGGGGCTTGGATCCTGTGTTCTGCTACAACCAAATCATCGTAAGAATCAATATCTATACTTTCTTGGTTCGGGATAGGATAGAGCCCAGTTTTGCCACCGATTCGCTGACCTTGAAGTAATAATTTCCTGTTTGAGATTACGATTCCGCCGGTTTCTTTCCAGAAGGCGGGCAGCCATTGGCGGTTTAGCCGCTCTTGAAAATGAGGATACGGGGCACTTGTGGATCCTCCCCAATACAAGGCTCGGGCGTCAGATACAGCCAGGCAAGAGTCTAGGTTTTTAGTCTGAGCATAAGCCAGAGCGTCTTTTATTGTTTTTGTACTTATTAAGGGTGAAGTAGGCTGAATAGTGATTACCCAATTAAAGATAGTCTGCCATTTGCGTTCACTTTGTGCCCAAGCATGCAATATTACCGGATCTAAAGGAATATCATCCTCAGCTAGAGCTTTAGGTCGTGCTATTACTTGTGCACCATAGGTTTCGGCTACCTCGGCAATTTCTTCGTCTTCTGTAGTAACCACAATATGGCAAGATGCTTTTTTTGAAGTTTGGATCACATACCAAATAAGCGGATGGCCAGCCAGTATCCGTAGATTTTTCCGCGGAATACCCTTGGATCCTCCTCTGGCTGGTATGATGATCAAAACATCAGTATCCATGGATTAAAGATCACCTCTCAGTTTGTCCCGGTCAAACCAGTATATGGGAATTTTTGTTGAGGCTAACAAACAAGCCTTAATATAGCGCATGCAGGCCAAATGAATCGGTGAGACCTAAGAAATAGAAGTGATCAGCTCTTTTATAAGATTAGACGTTTGAAAGGCGGCTTCAAAAAACTGTTGGTATGTTTTGGCCAGATATGCACTTTTCTTAACGGGATCCTTTGTGCGCTGCAAATTTTTTACAAGAATACGATTGGTTATCTCAGTGATATGATACACAGAAGGCTTAATAAAAACTTGATAAACCTCGAGCTTGGTTAGCTCTTGATCCAGATTTCGCAGTTTTGCAGACGCTTCTTTATAGCGTTGCAAATTGCTGCTTCCGGCTAGGCTTTCTATTTGTAGGTGCTTTGTTATTTCATTAGCCCGGCGGTAAATACCACCTACCTGGTCCAGCTGTTTGTTCACATCTGAAAGAACAATTTTAAGATCGGACAACTTCTTATTAACATCTATGTTTGCCGTTTCCTGTTGATGGCAATCAGAGATTACCTTATAAAAGTTGAACTTTTGCTGGCAGTATTCTTCTATTGCCTGATGCAGGGACATTAATTTGGTTCCAGCAATTCTGGCGCCACCTTCGGTGGCATCAATGTATAAGGTGCCGTCATTTTTTGTGGCGGCAATGTACCGTTCGAACCAATGTTTCATTGATAACAGGGGTACATCAGTCAATACTGGTGTTCCATCTATAGAGTCTGTGTACCGGTAGTGATCTTTATTTTCTTGGCTCACATGGACTTCATGGGCATGAATGGCACCTTCGGCGTGGCTTTTATCATCTGTATAAGCCAAATCTTGACCTACAAAGATGATTGGGTTGCAGCCCAGTTTCCGCAGGATATCTAAAGTAGTGTTGGCCACCGAAGGTCCGCTGCTTACTAGTCCCTTGTCCTCATCCAGGCGGCCAAAAATCCACGGGTCAAAAGGATGCGTATCTAGATTGATTACAAAGCGAGGCCCTTTATAATCCTTCACAATACGATGGAAAAGAGTAGAGGGGTAGACCAAAGGAATGCTATCAGTAACTAGGTTAGCGAAATGCCGGTAGTTGTCCTCACCAGGATCCATAGACACTAGCAGATCTGGCTCAATTTGGTGCTTACGCAAAGGGTTAATGGCCGAACCGGCGGCTACAATAAGTGCCGCTCCTTGGATACTCTTGAGCAGATCTACGTTGCGTTCTAACGAGGGGCCGGCAGCCACAAGGATAGCTGGATGAGCAGGAAAGGAACCAAATAACTTGTTAATTCCAGGGTCGGTGATACTAGTAGGTAAGTTGATGAAAAAGTTTCGAAGCCAATTATGGGCAAAAATAAAATGGGTAGCTATGTTAGCTCTATAGCTTCGCACCAAACCTAGTATATGCTCTTGTATTTCTTCCCAATAGTGAGAGTAAATTCGAGCTGAAGTCGGCCAAGGAAACAAGGCAGGAGGCGACGACAGATCAGCTATAATTTCGCTAAATACCTGGCTGGCAATATGTTTGGGATTTTCTGGGGACTCTGGGGACACAATCAGAGATATTTGGGGGTTCGACAATAAAGTGGTTAAGTCTCGAATTGATAGACAAGAGGATAGTATTTGAGAGTCAGGTTCTAAAACTATAAGACGTCTTTTGGGGTATTTTTTACTTAGGGCTTCGATATGGTAGCCCAGTCCAAACCCAAAAACTATTGCTGTTTGCCAGTCATTTTCACTGAGACTTTCAGCCCAGCGCTGTGCTTCTTCTACAGGATTGTAGGTGCTGTGCAGATGAATAGGAGTATGGTCGTGGTAATAAAGGAGTGTAGGCTGGCCAGATTTTGACGATGTAATCTGTACCCTATTATCAGGGATACAACCAGAACTCTTAGCAATTATTTGGCTGATATGCGGGTGGTTCCGTTCCAAAACGGCGATATTAGCAGCTAGGACTTGGTTGCTTGGTGTTAATTTTTTATTTTCTTCCATCTTCGATCATCCTTATATTCTAATGAAGGCACGTAGTTTGAGGTAGCACTTCTTCTCCTAGCCAACGACGTCCGGATGAAAGTTCTGGTACTAGCTCATAACGCAGCAGGTCGGCTACCAGGCTAAAGTCTTGGTTTTCCCATGCTGTTACTAGTTTTCCTAGTTGTGTGTTCATTGAGTTGAGTCTGTCAGTTTTGCTGGGCTCTAATAACGTCTGAATGTTGGCTAGCAGCTGTACATACCATTCCAGTCCGTCAATAACTCGATTTATAACAGGTCCGACTTCTTTTTCTTGGCCTTGCTGGATGAGAGTTGCAGTGTTTTCCAGTGTTTCTTCCAATTGTGGTAAATATTCAAGAGCACTGGTAATGGTTTCGGCTAACGCTTGGTTAATCGGTATGGTAATCAGATTGACTTCTTTAATATTACCAAATGGAGTGTTGGCCAGGACTTCTTCCCAATTATCTATTGATAGACCGTTAATAGTAACTGTCTGTAGGACGCGTCCTTGGGTACTGGCTTTAGAAATATGTTTTTTTAAGTCCACGATGTAGTTCTGCTGTGATTCTATACTACCTATTTCTTTACCATCTAGTAACACTAACACTTTCATCACCTTTATTTCATAAAATTCCAGTATGTAAAGAGGCCCCAGACGAGCCAAGGCCTCTTTGATGTTGCTGGTTAACGCAGCAGCTGCAGGACGGTTTGGGGCATCATGTTGGCTTGGGCCAGCATGGCGGTGGCTGCCTGCTGGAGAATGTTGTTTTTGGTGAACTCCATCATTTCTTTGGCCATATCCACGTCGCGGATACGGGACTCGGCGGCCTGGAGGTTTTCGGCGGCGGTGGAGAGGTTGTTGATGGTGTGCTCCAAGCGGTTCTGCATGGCACCGAGTTTAGAACGCTCGGCGGAAACGGTTTCGATAGCATTGTTGATGAGTGTTATTGCTGCATCTGCCTTTTCTTGAGTGGAAACGTCAATGCCATATTCTTTACTGAGTTCTGCGTCTACGCTCCAATTAACTGTGACAGGAGTGGGAGCAGTTGCGATTATAGTTTCACTAGCAAATGTGTCAAGTGTTGCAACTTCAATCCCTGCGTCTGCTGCTACCGATTCCAAGGCTGTTTTTACATCAGCGTAGGTAGCCGTAATATCGCCGGCAGCATCTTCAGTTCCCGCATCTTGTTTCAGGGTGATGGTGATGGTACCTGATGCTTTGTTGAACTCGGCTGTTGTTGCAGGAACTGCATCGTTGCCAGTAGTAGCCGAAGCTTTAAATACAATCTTTAGTGGCTCATTGCTTCTGCTTATAACTTGAAGGCCATTTACACCTGTAATATCTGCCGCATATACTTTTCCCTCGATCCGTAGTGCTGCGGCCCCCATATTGCCAATTGATAGGTCTACATTCTGTCCTTCGTTGGCACCGATGTGGAACTTGGCATCAAATTTTCCATTTAATAGTCCTTGGGTGTTAAATTCTGTGGTAGTAGATATCCTGGTGATTTCTTTCGCTAATTCATCGATTTCTTTTTGAATTTCTCCGCGATCTACGCCTGTGTTGGTATCGCTAGCCGACTGCACAGCCAGCTCTCTCATCCGCTGCAGAATGCTATGGGTCTCGTTCAATGCACCTTCAGCGGTCTGGATCAAAGAGATCCCATCTTGGGCGTTCTTGGCGGCCATGTTAAGTCCTCTGATTTGGCCGCGCATCTTCTCACTGATGGCCAGCCCGGCGGCGTCGGCGCCGGCGCGGTTGATCCTAAGTCCTGAGGACAATCTCTCCAGGGACTTACTACCGAGAGAATTGTTGATGGTGAGCTGCCGGTAGGTGTTCATGGCGGAGATATTGTGGTTGATAATCATGGTTTCTTTGTTCCTCCTTTAAGGTAAGGTTTTCGTCTGCTTCCTTGCAGATGAATTGTTTATGCGGCCCTTGGCTGCGGGGGCATCCGTGCCCCGTACGAAAACCGGTGGCGTGTATTCCCAGGCATCACTCCCTTCGATGTTGGTGTTAACCAAGGGAACGGCTCGAGACTGCAGTAAAAGTCCTTAATTTGTAAAATCTGCGAAAGCTGTCATCCTGAGCGTTAGCGAAGGATCTTGGTGCTTAGCAAGATTAAAGATTCTTCATTTCACTGTTCTATTCAGAATGACATAATTCAAGACTTTTGTGCCCTGGGACGGTTCTCCTTGGTTTAGTTTGTTTTGGTTTAGGACCTCTTATTTTAGTTATCGGCGAATGGGAGTAGAACTTTAGTTTTAGGTCGAAAAGTTTGTGCATTTTACCAGCAGGGCTAAAGAAGTTGCCTGTTTTTTCCGATTGATAATATAAGGAAACGGATAAAGAATGGCTTGGCTTAGGAGGGTACGTTGACACAAGGGGACAGTTCTTTTGTGTCGTTCTTTTGTGTCGTTTTGGGTCCGACCATTGTGCCTCGGGAAGATCCTCCTTGGTTTGTTTTGGTTTAATTTAAGACCTCTCGCTTTATTTATCGGCGAATGACGGTAGAACTTTAGTCTTAGGTCGAAAAGTTTGTGTATTTTACCAGCAGGGCTAAAGAAGTTGCCTGTTTTTTCCGATTGATAATATAAGGAAACGGATAAATAATGGCTTGACCTAGGAGGGCGCTGGGAATGGACGGCAATGTAGCGGGGAAAGATCCTTATGGCAGGTTACAGGTTATAAGGAGATGCAAGCTGGCACGGAGATCCGCCCCACACAAAACAGTGTAGTTTCTCGTAGGGGCGCCCCTCTGCGGGCGCCCGGTTCTCATAGGACGCAGTATGGTGCGGTGGTAGAGGGAACGCGGGAGGGGACAGAGCCCCTCTCCTACGAGGCGGTGCAGTTTCACGTAGGGGCGCCCGGTCCCCTCAAAAGCGTATGACGGTGGAAGGAGGACGTAAGCTTGGCTATAGATGCAATTACTCGACCGGCAGGTGTAAGCCCGGTGGGGCTGGGGGATCAAACCCCGATGATTCAGGCAGGAAAAGATACTGCAATGGTGAATGCTAACAACGATGATGGCAATAAAGAGCAGAATAATGCTGTGGCTGTGGCCACGCTGGAAGGCTTGGAGCAGGCTGCGTTGGTCCTGGAAGATACGGTGCAGGCTTTTAATCAGCGCTTGAGCTTTGTGCTCCATGAGGAAAGTGGCCGGATGCAAGTGCATGTAATTGACAACCAGACGCAGGAAGTGGTGAAGGAGCTGCCGCCCACGGAGATTTTGGAGGTGGTGGCGCGGATCAGGCAGATGGTGGGACTGTTGCTGGACAAGAAGGTATGAGGGCGGCGAATAGTTTTAGATCCTTCGCTTCGCTCAGGATGACAGGTTATAAGGAGGTACGGGCCAGCGCAGAGCCCAGCACTACACTAAAAGAATCTGTATGTTATGTTTTTCGGGAAGGGACAAAGCCCCTCTCCTACGAGGCGGTGCAGTTTCTAGTAGGGGTGGCACTCTGTGGCCACCCGGTCCCCATGGTATGCGTATGGTGCGGTGGTAGAGGGAACACGGGAGGGGACAGAGCCCCGCTCTTATGTGAGGGGTTCGCTGACGCGGGGAGTTGTTGTTGTAGACTAGGGTATTTTAAGTTGAGAGAAAGTGAGGTTGGATAACATGGCCGGTTCGATTAGTTTTGATGGGCTGGTTTCGGGGATTAATTCGTCGGAGATTGTAAGCCAGCTGATGGCGGTGGAGCGGCAGACGAAGATTGTGCCGCTACAAAAGCGGGAGGCGACTCTCACGGCAAAGCAGGCGGCGTGGCGCGATGTGCGCTCGGGGCTGGCTGGGTTACAGAGTAGGCTGATGGATTTGAAGCTGGTGGGTACTTACACCGGGATGAAGGCTGCTTCGGCTAATGAGGAAGTGGTAACAGCCAAAGCCAAGGCGGGGGCAGGGGCGGCGACATATACGATCAAGGTGGAGCAGCTGGCGACAGCCCAGCAGATGTGGTCCACACGGTTGGATAATCCAGAGGCTGCTTTAGCAGAGCTGGGGTTGGAAGATGGTAAAGTGTTAATAAATAATGTGGAGATAAAGTACAGTAAAGAAGATACGCTGGCTGGTTTGGCCCAGAAAATAAATGCAGCCATGAAAGATGTAAAAGATGTGAATGAAAACGGCAAGGTAAGCGCCAGTGTGGTGGATGGGCGGCTGGTACTGAAAGCTGCAGAAACGGGTAGTAGTTCGAGCATAAGCTTGGGCGGTGATGAAGCCGGGGCCATCCTATGGCAAAAATTGGGACTAGACGCTCCGGCTGCAGGGTATCCAGATAGTGCCGACAGTGCTTATGTAAAACAGGGACAAAACGCGGTATTTTATGTGGATGGGGTAAAAATAGAGCGTAGCAGCAATAAGGTGGACGACGCCATCTCTGGAGTGACACTGGAGCTTACGGGAGTAAGCAAAAAGATAGAAGGCGGTAGCGGCTGGGAAGGGTACAGCGGTACAAAGCTGACGGTGGAGCAGGATGTAGATAAAGCAGTACAGGCGGTAAAAGCTTTTGTGGATGAATACAACCGGGTTTGGCAGGCGAACCGATCTAAGCAAGCTTGGGACAAGGATACCAAGCAGGGAGCACTTCTTTTTGGCGACAGCACTCTAAATGGTATCCAGTACCGGCTGCGGGGATTGGTGACCAGTCCTATTGATGGCGCCTCTGGGCCGTGGAGCATGTTGGTACAAATAGGTATTAGCACCGGTAAAGTAGGCACCGGTGTTGCGGCTGATGGCACGCTTTATATAGATGAAACTAAGCTAAGGGAAGCGTTGCAGGAAGATCCGGAGGCGGTGGCGGCGCTGTTTACCGGGGAGCAGGGCATGGCCGGTCGGCTGGATGCTTATTTGAAAGAAGTGTTGACAAAAGATAAAACAGGGCTTCTTACCGCCAAGGACGAGGCTTTGTCCAGTCAGATCAAAGATTTGCAAAAGCAGACGGAACGAATGGAGGAAAGGCTGGCGCAGCGGGAGGAGCGGCTCAAGCAGCAGTATGTGCAGCTGGAGAAGGCGTTGGCTCAGTTACAGTCGCAAGGTAATTGGCTGGCGATGCAGATAGCAGGCTTTACCGGCGGCGAGAAGGCTTAACGTGTGGAACTTACGCGCAGGGCCAATCCTCAAAGCGGAGCTTAGCCCTAATTCCAATGAGCCAAGTTCGTTCGTTCTTAGGGGCGCCACGAAGCGTGAGGATGGATCTGGTAACCATCAGCAGAGTACGGGAGGGGACAAAGCCCCTCCCCTACGAGGCGGTGCAGTTTCACGCAGGGGCAGCTTGCATCCGAAGAATGACCCTCTGTGGGCGCCCGGTCCCCATGGTATGCAGTATGGTGCGGTGGTAGAGGGAACGCGGGAGGGGACGGAGCCCCTCCCCTAGGAGGCGGTGCAGTTTCACGCAGGGGTAGCTTGTATCCGAAGAATGACCCTCTGTGGGCGCCCGGTCCCCATGGTATGCAAT